>JAYTHM010000666.1:0-2383 GCA_043732645.1 Frankiales bacterium | reverse complement strand
TGAGCTGGTTCCGGCGGCGACTCAGCGCGTTCCGGGTGCGGTCGCGTCGCGATCTTGTGGGGGCCCTCGCTGCCCGAATGGCAGCGGCACCCAACCCCATCCGGAAGGTGGCGACCCGATGAAGGTTCGACTGACCCTGGTGCGCCCCGGCGGCAGCACCGCCGACGTCACGGTGACTGCCGAACCGGGCAGCACCATCGCCGAGGTTGCGCGTCGTCTCGATGAAGCCGACCCGCAGCATCCCGCCGGAACTGGTTCGCCCGCGAATCTCACTCTGCGTCTGCACCGCCACACCGTGAGCATCGAGGGCGCGACGGTCCTCGATCCCGCTGCGCCCCTCGGGGAGTCCGGGCTCGCGAGTGGGGCGATCGTCTCGCTGGCACCCCCGACCAGTTTCGCCGAAGGCCGCTCGCCGGTCGGGGCTGTGCTGCGCATCGTCGACGGACTCGGAGTCGGCCAGGCAATTCCGCTGCCCTATGGCTCGTCGACCATCGGCCGAGACATGAGCAACCGGGTCACCCTTGCTGACCCGCTCGTGTCGAAGACGCACGCCCGAGTGACGGTGGGCGAGGTCATCGAGTTTGCCGATGCCGGCTCCGCCAACGGCACACTGGTGAACGGACTGCAAGTCGACCGGGCGATCCTGGTCGCCGGTGACCTGGTGACTGTTGGCGATACTGTGGTCACGATCGAAGCGTCGCGGTCGGACGCCGAACCGCCGCCACGAACCGGCACGGTGCACTTCAACCGCTCACCCCGGCTCGATCCGCAGTATGTGGGCGCGGTCCTCAAGGCGCCCGAACCGCCCGAGCGTCCAAAGCCTCCTCGGCTGCCCTACATCGCGTTGATCGCGCCGCTGATCATGGGCGCGGTATTGCTCGCGGTGAACCCCGGAAACCCGCTGTCCGTCGTATTCATCGGATTGTCTCCGCTGCTGCTGATCGCCGGCTTCATCGACAATCGCATCCAGGGTGGCCGCCAGTGGAAAGAGGCGCGCGCGCAATTCGTTGAGACGATCGACGCCGTCACCGCTGACGTTAAACGGTTGCATGAACTCGAGCGGGCTGGGCGCCTGCTCGAGTCACCGGCGGTGGGTGAAGTGGTGGCGGGTGCCCGCGAGCTGTCGCCGCTGCTGTGGACTCGCCGCCCCGAACATGACGCGTTTCTGACAGTGCGTCTCGGTCTTGGTCGGATGCCGAGCCGCTACGAACTCGAGATGCCGGGTCAGCGCAAGGGGCCAGCCGATCTGTGGAAGATGATCGAAGATCTTGCCTCCCTGACTGCCTGGGTCGACAGCGTTCCAGTCGTCGAGAACCTTCGCGAAAGCGGGTCACTCGGCGTCGGAGGAGCGGGAGAGGCATCCCGGGCCGTCGCGCGCGGGCTGGTCGCTCACCTCGTCGGTTCGCACTCGCCGGCCGAGCTGGTGCTGACCTCCATCTGCTCCTCGCTGAGCGCTAACAGTTGGAACTGGCTGAAGTGGCTGCCGCACACCGGCTCGACGTACAGTCCGCTCAGTTCACCGCCACTCGTCACTGGCGGGGCGCCCTCGGTGTCCCTCCTCTCCGACTTGGAAGGTCTGATCGAGGCGCGCCTCGAAGCCGACACGAAGACGGATGCCCTGGCACTTCCCATCGTTCTCGTCGTCGTCGAAGACGACGCGCCTGTTGAGCGCGCGCGTCTCGTTGGCATCGCAGAACGTGGACCGGCCGTTGGCGTGCACCTGCTCTGGGTCGCCGACGAGGTCGCGCGCATCCCCGCGGCATGCCGCACCTTCGTCGACGTGAAGGCGGGTACCGATGGTGCTCTCACAGGATTCGTGCGCACAGGACTCGGGGTGCAGCCGGTCGCCTGCTGGCCCCTAAGCGATGCCGACGCGCTCGACTTTGCGCGGCGGCTCGCCTCAGTGGTGGATGCCGGGGCGCGCGTCGACGACGCCAGCGACCTTCCGCGGTCGGTTTCGCTGTTGCACGTCGTCGGCACCGAACTCGGCAGCGACTCGGAAGCCGTTCTGCAACGCTGGCAGGAGACCAACTCGATCCTGACCGGACCCCGTGCATCGGCCGCCATCGGTCGCTCCCGCCCCAACCTGCGAGCCGTATTCGGCCAGGCAGCCGCGGAACCCTTCGCGCTCGACCTCCGCAGCGATGGCCCGCACGCGCTCGTCGGCGGCACCACCGGCTCGGGCAAGAGTGAGTTCTTGCAGGCGTGGGTGCTCGGGCTCGCCTCGGCCCACTCGCCGCAACGCGTCTCGTTCCTCTTCGTCGACTACAAGGGCGGATCTGCCTTCGCCGAATGCCTCGACCTGCCCCACACAGTCGGACTTGTCACCGACCTCAGCCCGCACCTGGTGCGCCGCGCTCTGACCTCGTTGCGGGCCGAACTG
>JAYTHM010000665.1:0-2385 GCA_043732645.1 Frankiales bacterium | reverse complement strand
GCGTCGCCCTGTCGGAGGAGCTGATGAGGCTGCTCGCCCTGCGGCTGGACGGCTCGATGTCCGCCGGACAGGCGCTGCAGTACGCCAAGCAGGCCTACTTCGGGTCGCTCGGGGCGTACGGCGTCTACGACGAGAAGGCGCTCGAGGAGGCGGTCTACTACGGGCTGCCGATGTGGCGGGTCGGAGGAGGCAGGTGGGACCCCTCGAGCACCTCGAACCCACCGGTGCCCGCTCCGCTGGTGAACCCCCGGGCCCAAGTCGACCCGACAGCGGCGAACGCCAGGACCACTCCCGCCGTGGACGAGTCCGGCCTGAGCGCCACTGACGTGACCGTCGCCCCGATCTTCACCTCGACGATGACCGACCGCGGCACCTTCTGGAGCGTCGGTGGTGAGACCCAGGTGACGCACTACCGGCCGATCCAGCCCCGCACGTCGGTGGGCGTGAGCCCACCGACCGGGCAGACGGCGCACGGCGCGCTGCTCACCAGGCTGACCTCGCAGGACACGGCCGGCGTGGACCCGGTCTTCGCGCGGCCCACCGTCGACCTGTCGGCACACGAGCCGGAGGCCTCGCTCGGCGACGCCACCTTCCCCGCGCAGTTCTCCGCGCTCACGTCGTTCGCGACGCCGGTCGGCCTGGCAAACCGGCTGGTGCTGCTGCCTGGCCAGTTCATCGCCAACTCGGTCGGGAGCGCCGGCACGCAGCGGCTGTTCACCTCGATGCAGGCGCGGGTCCTGTATTCCGCCAGCTCGTCGTACGCGCCGCCGATCCTGACGAACGCGGCCGCCGCCCACGGGTCCAACACGGTCACCTTCACCGTCGACGCGACCGCCCAGGGCGGGGCGAGCATCTCCCGCGTCCTCGTGCTGTTCCACACCCCCGGTGCCTCGACGTGGACCCCGCTCGCGCTGAGTCCCCTCACGACCGGGTCGACCTTCAGCGCGACCACACCTCCGGTGCCGGCCGGCTCGGTGGAGTGGCTGGCGCAGGCGCAGGACTCGTTCGGCAACACTGCGACGACCACCAACAAGGGGGACCTGTTCGGTGCGGCGTCCTCGTTCAGCTCTTCGACGACAGGCACAGCGGGGCAGGCCGGGTGGTTCACCTCGCGCGTTGCCGTGGACGCTTCGGGTCCGGCCGCGCACTACACCGTCGTCGTTGACGGCGTGGCGCTCGGCCCGGTTCCTGCCGTAATTTCGGCCGAGGGGACGCACATCGTGCGTGTGGACGGAAGCGACGGGTCCTCCAACCAGCTGGGCACGATCAAGATCGACACCCTGGCTCCGACCGCGGCCTTCGGCCCCCCGGCGAACGGGACCTTCCTGGTCGGCAGCGCCGGGGCGTTCACGGCGGTGTGCTCCGATGGACCTGTCGGCATCGGCAGCGGCGTCGCCAGCGGCTGCCCAGAGCCAGGAACGGTGGACACCAGCAAACTTGGGCCTGCCAGCAAGGCCTTCACGCTCACGGACGTCGCCGGAAACAGCTCGACCACCGGCCTGGCCTACCGGGTGCAGTGGGCCTTCACCGGGTTCTTCTCGCCGGTCAGCAACACCACCCTCAACCGGGTGAACGCCGGCGCCACAGTACCCGTGAAGTTCAGCCTGCAGGCCGCCACCGGCTACGTCGGTGCCCTGTCCAACGTCTCGACGATCGACTGGCAGCCGATCACCTGTCCGTCGGGGGCGACAGCGAACACGGTGCTGGCCACGGACGCCACCCTGTCCAGCCTGAAGTACGACGCGACAGCCAACCAGTACGTCTACACGTGGAAGACGCCCAAGGCGCTGGCCGGCAGCTGTCAGAAGCTGACCGTCGTCCTGGCCGACAGCACGCCGCACACGGCACTGTTCCAGTTCACCTGAGCGACAGGTCAGCCCGTGCCTGGTGGATCGCGTGGGCAGCGCCGATAGCAGTGGCTCAGTGCGGGTGGTCTGCCGTCGAGGGATGGTTGAGCCGGGCGACGTGCTTGGCCGCGTGCGTCACGGCGTCCGGCAACTCACTGAATACGTGTCCTTGGGCGAGTACCGGGCCGAGCGTCCCCACGGCGGTCAGCAGCCGGGTGTGCTCGGGGCTGGGCCCCTTGATCAGCACCGTGATGCCGCGGTCGGCCAACTGCTCGACGAGCTCGCCGAGCCCGCGGGCGCCCGTAGCGTCCAGCATCACCATCGCGCCCATCCGCAAGATGACGACCCGCACGTCCGCGGTGGCCGTGAGCTGAGACAGGAACCTGGCGGAGGCGGCAAAGAACAGCGGGCCGTCGAGGCGGTAGGTGAGCACGTGCTGTGCCAGCAAGGCATGTTCGGCCTCGCTGTCGATCCCGTCCGAACTGAGGGGTTCTGAGACTGCCTGTGCGGTGTTCGCCAGGTGGGCGAGGGACAACAC
>JAYTHM010000664.1:0-2385 GCA_043732645.1 Frankiales bacterium | reverse complement strand
GACGGGCCGGCGAGCTGTCGCGCGCCACCCGCTGGCTGCAGCTGGCCCACCGCGATACTGCTGCGCCAGGTGCCAGCCCCGACGACAAGACGCCACTGGTCGAACTCGACGCACGGATCGCGGTCGAGCAGGCGTTCCTCAAGCACACGGTCGGGCGCGAGGCGGACGCCGCGACCCTGTGCCGGCGGGCCGTCGAGCAGGCCGAGAGCATCGGCGCCGTCGACGTCGTCGGCCGGGCGCTGCTGCTGATGGACATGATCGACCTGCGGGCCGGCAAACCCGGCGACGAGCCACGGGTGCTGCGTGCTCTTGAGATGTTTGAGCGGGCAGGCGATCTGCCCCGCCAGGCGGGAGCGTGGAACCACCTGGGCATGACGTCCTACTTCGGCGGCGACTGGGACGCCGCGGTCGAGCGGTATGGCCGCGCACAGGCGGTCCACCAGCGCTCCGGTGACGAGTGGAGCGCCGCCATCGCCAGTGGCAACCTCGGTGAGCTCCTCGTCGACCAGGGCCGCCTCGACGAGGCCGAGCCGCTGGTAACCGAGGCGCTGCGCGTGTGGCGTGCGTCGGGCACACCCTCCGACATCGGCTTCGGCGCGGCGCTGCTGGGCCGGCTCGAAGCCCGCCGGCAACGGCTGCCCGAGGCGCTGGAACTGCTGGCGCAGGCCGCGACCGCGTTCGCTGCAAAAGAAGAGCTGGTCGAGCTGGTCGACGTCGACCTGCGGCGCGCCGAGGCGCTGCTGCTGCACGGCTTGGCCGAACAGGCGGCTAGTTGGCTGGACCGCGCCGAGGACCGGCTCTGCGTGGCCAGCCGAGTGGCTGGCCACACCCCAGGCCTGTCGCCCACCCCGCTGACGATTGCGCTGCTGCGGCTGCGCGGTGTCACGGCGCTGCAGCTCGGCGGCCGGGCGGCAGCTTCGTCACTGCTGGCCCGCAGCGTCGGGCTTGCCCGTTCGCTGGGCACCGTCCACGAGCTGGCGCTGTCGCTCCGGGCGCAAGCGTGGGCCGATGGCGGACAGAAGTCGGCCGAAGCAGCCGAGCTGTTCGACCGGCTCGGCGTCACCTGGGTGCCGGAACTCCCGGAGCGAGCCCGCCCGCCCGAAATGCAACCGGTCCGGCCCCCTGAGGGTGAGCGGGCGCCCGCCTAGTACCAGCTGGCGTGCGGGTCGCCGGCCGGCAGGATGAACGTAATGAGCTCGTCACCGGCCCGCTTGCCGCGGGAGGTGATGCATGTTGTGACCAGAATGCCCCCGCAGTCCGGCAGCAGTCCGGTCAGGGTCATCTGGCCGAACTTGTTGGTGAATGGATGTGATGGGACGTCCAGGCAGATGTCCATGAACGGCGTCCCATTGTTGGGGATGAGGTTCACGTACGCCCGGGGCAGCGTCATCGTCACGGTCTTGGTGCGGCTGGTGACGTTGAAGGTCACGACGCTGCCGAGGGCCTGCTCCGTCGTGCCGGTTGCGGGCTGACCGCACGAGCCGTACTGCGCCACCGGGTTGCCCTTCACGGTGGCCGACAGCTGGTCGGCCTGGGGGCCAGTGTCAGCGGTGATGGACGCCAGTGTGGTGCCCGCCGTGTCGCTCAGCGTCGGCGTGGTGCAGATTTCACCGGCAGCACACAGGACGAGGGACTGCACAATGTCAAAGTCGGCCGAGACGATCGAGGTGACGCCCATTGCCGTGGCTGTCAAGGCCTCGCGGTACCCGTAGTCAGCAAAACTCAGCGCCCGGAAGGTCGCGACCCCGGCGGTCGCGGCGACCGAGCCTCCGGTGGGGCTGGGCGTGGCGGTCACGGTGACGGTCCCGCTGAAGGCGGTGGCGACGTGGCCGCACGGGTCGTAGACGGTGACGACTGGCGCGGGCGCCATCGTCGTGGCGTACTGCGTTGTGCTCGGCTGGGTCGTGAAGGCCAGCGTGTCCTGACCCACTGTCGTGGTCGGCACCGGGTCCGCCGGGGTGAAGTCGTTGCCGGACCCGCTGAAGTCGTTGGACTGCTTGACATAGGTCGGCCAGGCCACGGCGCAGCCGCCCCTGGCCGGGGTCACCGGCACAGTGACGACCAGGGAGGCCCCGGCCTGGATGCCGGCGGCACTCGAGCCGGCGCTCTTCACCAGGACGACGGCGAGCCCGGTGACGGTCGTCGGGACGGCGGTGAAGCCGGCCACGCTGGTGGAGGGGTCCCCGGTAACGGTGAAGCCGTTGGGTACGACGATCTCGGCAGAGGCGAAGGACTGCGAGCTGCCCGGGTCGTTGGTCAGCCTGAAGGCCAGCCTCCCCGGCTGGCCGAGCAGCAGGACAGGAGCCGACAGGCTCTCATGGAAGAGCTTCTTCACCGGGGCGGCTGCCGACGGCGCGGCGAGCGCACCCAGTAGCGCTGCCACCC
>JAYTHM010000663.1:0-2387 GCA_043732645.1 Frankiales bacterium | reverse complement strand
TCCAACTGCACGCGTTGACGGAACGGGCCAATCGTTCTCTCGATGAAGTCACGATCGAAGCGGAGCCTCATCAAGAGCGCCCACCCGCCCAGGGGTAGACCGATGAGGAAGATCCAGGAAGTCTGAGCGGCCAAGAGCGCTCCCAGGCGTATCCAGACGAGCGGCCACAGCACGAAGATCGCTATCACCGGCACCAACTCACCGAAGTTCGTCGGACCGGCCACCTGCGGACACGGCGGGCCACCACCAGAACCGGCCATCACAGCCTCCTCTTGAACACCGCAAAATGTCTTCTCGGATCAGTCAACACGGTGCCCGGCTGCACCGTCGCGGCAATGGTCAAAGACGGCGGCCGGTTCACCCGCATGATCCGGATGAGCGAGCGTCCTCAACTCGACATGACAGGAAGTTTCCGCCGTCCGAAAGCGGAACGACGACCGGGGGCACAACGACAGGTGCGCCGCCCCCAAGCGTCGGTGTCCGCAAGGGATCCGGCTACGGGACGACCAAAGGCGGCGGTCGGCGGCGAGTTATCTGCTTCGCTGGCCCTTTCGTCATCGGGGCTCAGCGGCACTCATGCTCGAAACCGGCCCGCGTTGGTCAGTTGGTCTCAGTTGCTGGTCATTAGGCGCCTGACACCAGGATCGGGGCGGTGAGCTTGCGGACCACGGGCGATAGCAGGGCTGCGAGGGTCGCTGCGATGACGAGCCCGGCGCATCCCAACAGCGCAGTCCGGGGGCCGATCACTGCTGCGATGGGGCCAGCCACGAGGAGCCCAAGAGGAGCGAACGCCAGGCTGCCGAAGATGTCGTAGGCGCTGACGCGAGACATAGCTTCCTCAGGGATCTCGCGCTGCATGGTGGTGGTCCACAGGACGCCGAAGATGTCCGAGCCGATGCCGCTGGCGAACATCGCGGCCACGCTCAGCCAGACCGGGGCGCCCACCCCCAGCGCGAGCATCGGCAACGCAAAGGTGAAGGTGGACACGACGGCTACCAGGATCGGGCGGCGCGCCTGGATGCGGGTGGCCAGGCCGGCCCCGGCGATCGCTCCCAGTGACTGCGCGGCGACCAGGAGCCCCCAGGTGGCCGCGCCGCCGCCGGAACTCGTCATGTCCAAGGGACCCAGCACGCCGACCGTGGCGTTGACTGCGGCGAGAACGATCGCGAACTGGGCCACCACGACCCACAGCCACTGCCTGGAGACGAACTCTGCCCAGCCGTGGCGCAGCTCTGCCAGCGTTGAGGTGCGGGGCGCGCGGGCACGGGCAGGCAGTTTCATCCCCCAGATGAGTGCCGCGCTGATGAAGAACGAAGCGGCGTTGATGGCGAGAGCCCAGCCTGCGCCGGCCGCCGCGACAACCAGCCCGGAAAGGGATAGGCCCAACAACATGGCGCTGTTCTGCCCGATACGGAGCACGGCGTTCGCCGACTGCAGCCGTTCTCCGCCGACGAACTCGGGCAGGACACCGTTCAACGCCGGAAGGAATAGAGCTGTCCCGACCCCCGCGACCACAGCCGCAAGTCCCAACAAGGGCAGCGGTGCGTAGCCGGTGAAGATCATCGCCGTGATCGCCAGCCACGCGAAGCCGGCGAGCAACTCGGCGCCGACCATGAGCCGATACCGGGACACCCTGTCGGCGACCACACCACCGACCAGGACGAAGACCAGCTGCGGAATCGCCTGGCATGCCAGCACGATCGACAACCGCGCCGGGGTGGCATCAGGCAGCGACAGAACACCGAAGGCCAAGGCGACCCGGCTGAAGCCGTTGCCCAGCACCGAGATCGTCCTCGCGGAAGCCAGCCGTACGAACCGGTGGTCCTGCATGGTTCGGCGTAACGCCACACCCACCATGGACCGGGACTCTAGCCCCACGCTCCACCCGAGGTCTTGCCTCCGTACAGGAAAGATCTCGATCCCAACAACCTCGAACATCTGCTTCCAATGACTGCCGCGGTGGGTGTGCAATCTCGTCCGGTGAGGGATCGTGGTGCGGGACGGTTGGCTGCAGAGCCTGGTGGTTACGCCACCCGAGAACCGGGTAGTTATCGCGGCTGGCGTTTGGTTGACTGCACCTCATGGAGCTGCTTGTGCTTGGCGGAACCGGGTGGCTGGGACGCGAACTTGCTCGCCAGGGCGTGGCGCGTGGTCATCACGTGACCTGCCTCGCCCGCGGTCGCAGCGGGCCGGTCGCCGGCGGCGCGGTCCTGGTTGCCGCGGATAGACGCGAGCCGGAGGCGTACGTCGCGCTGGCCAGTCAGAGCTGGGACGCCGTGGTTGAGGTGTCCTGGCAGCCCGGTTTGGTCCGCGGCGCGCTCACCGCGCTGCACCAGCGGTCCAGGCACTGGACCTACGTCTCGTCCGGCAACGTGTACGCCTCCCAC
>JAYTHM010000662.1:0-2391 GCA_043732645.1 Frankiales bacterium | reverse complement strand
CGACCTGAACGGTTCCCGGACCGGTGAACAGGGCCCGACCGAGGACGACCTCGATGCCCTCGTGCTCGAGGACGGCGACACTCTCGGCGGCGGCGATCCCGGCGATGGTGTCCTGCACCCGGACCATAGCGTCACCGAAGGGCAGTCCCGCCGAGGCGAGCAAGGTCTTGGAAGGCACACACCCGTTGAAGGTGCAGTCGCCCCCCGGAGGTCCGTCGGTGACCATGACGACGGTCTTGCCGAAGCGGCGGGCGGAGCGGGCGGCCGAGATGGCCGCGGCGCCCCCGCCGATGACGAGCAGGTCTGGGTCGGTCATCTCGCCACCCTAGGCCTCATGGCCGCTGTCGAGCTCACACCTGCTTCTCGTTGCCCTGCAGCTGCTTCGCCGCGACCGTGGCCGCTCGGAGCGCGAACGACGACAGGCTGCTCTGCTCTCAGTCAGCAGTCGCGACCAGCTCGGCCAGGGACTCCCGCAGGTATCCCGCGAGGACCTCGAGGTCCGGCACGTTGTCGGCGTCGGCGATCAGGCCGTAGGTGACGTGCCCGTGATAGCTGATGATCCCGATCGCGAGGGTGTGCTCCGGCGCGAGGAAGGCCAGTGGCACGAGCTCCTCGAGCTGTCGGCCGAGCAGGTAGATCGGGATCTGCGGCCCGGGCACGTTGGTGACGAGCAGGTTGTAGAGCCGGCTGGAGAAGCCGAGCCGGGAGGCCCGGGCGAGCATCGCAGGCGGCAGGGCGTTCTCGAGCGACGTAAGCACCTTCGCGCCCTCGGCCTGCTTGCTGGACTTCAGGTGCTCCATGGACGCCCGAACCGAGGCGAGACGGGCACGGGGGTCCGTCATACCGACGGGGAGGGGAACCGTCATGATGGCGATCTCGTTGCCGAGCGCCCCCCTCTTGGCCTCGGACCGCAACGACACCGGTACGCAGGCCCGCAGGGACAGCTCGCGGGTGTCCATGCCGCGGTCGGTGAGAAAGCGGCCGAGGGCACCCGCGACGGCGGTGAGGACGACGTCGTTGACGGTCGCGCCTCCGGAGGCGGCCTTGACCTTCTTGTAGTCCGCGAGCGCGGTGTCGACGATCGCGACCAGCCGGTGTGGACCGGGCTTGGTGTTCAGCGGCGTCTTGGGGGCGGAGTCGACCAGCGGCTTGGCGGTTTCAGCGAGGGCCGCGACGGCGCCGAGGGTCGAACGGACGGCGTCCTGCGGGTGCAGCGCCATGCCGAGGCCGCCCTTACCCAGCTCGAGGACGTTACGGACCAGCCCCTGCGTGCCCGCGGCGAGCAGCTGGACCGCTCCAGGGGTCAGCTGAGGCGTCCAGGCTGGCGGGACCTTGTCGGTGACGTCGCGCTCGATGTCGAACAGCACTGTCATGAGGTCGACGCCGCTGACGCCGTCGACCATCGCGTGATGGGTCTTGGAGATGATCGCCCAGCGACCCGGCTCCGTGGGCTGGTCGAGGCCCTCGACCAGCCACATCTCCCAGAGCGGCTTGGTGCGGTCCAGCCGCTGCCCGACAACACGGTCCACCAGGTTGAGCAGCTCGCGTTCGCTCCCGGGCGAGGGCAGCGCCGTGTGCCGGACGTGGAACTCGAGCCGGAAGGTCATGTCCTCGACCCACAGCGGCCGGCCGGTGCCGAGGGGCATCTGCTGGATCCGCTGCCGGTACCGCGGGAGTCGTGGTAGGCGGGCGTCGATGTGAGCCCGGAACGCCTCGATGGACGGCGCCGGGCCCTCGAACACCCCCAGCGCGCCGATGTGCATGTGCGCGCCGTCCTCCTCCATGTGCAGGAAGCCGGCGTCGATGCTGCTCAGCCGGTCGAGGTGCCCCTGTGCCATGCGTGCCCCCCAGGACAGTCGTCGGTGAAGGGAGACTGCCAGACGCGGGTTCGCACCGAGCAACCAAAGCGCCGGCGGGCAGGTCCTCGGGGAACGCCACCTCCCGACCCTCCCGAGCTGGCCCCTCCTAGGGTGAGCCCATGCAGGCCATCACCCTTCCCGCGTACGGCGGACCTGAGGTCCTCACCCTCGCCACGGTGGACGACCCCCTAGCCGGCCCGGGGGAGGTCCTCGTCGACGTGACCGCCACCGCGGTGAACCGGGCGGACCTCCTTCAGCGCCAAGGGTTCTACAACCCTCCGGCGGGCGGCTCGCCGTACCCGGGGCTGGAGTGCAGCGGCGTCATCAGCGCCCTCGGTGCGGACGTCGCGGGCTGGGCCGTCGGCGACGAGGTATGCGCGCTGCTGTCCGGAGGTGGTTACGCCGAGAAGGTCGCCGTACCCGTGGGGCAGCTGCTGCCCGTGCCTGCCGGTGTCTCCCTGGTCGAGGCGGCCGCCCTGCCCGAGGTGGCCTGCACGGTCTGGTCGAACGTCTTCGGGCTCGCGGGGCTCCA
>JAYTHM010000661.1:0-8164 GCA_043732645.1 Frankiales bacterium | reverse complement strand
GAGGCTAGTCGCCGGTGCGCGCGGCCGCGGTCCGGGAACGCCGGGGCGAACAGCGCCGACGAGGGCCGGTGACTCAGCCGAAGCAGTTGGCTGAGATCCCCGCGGACTCAGCCGTTGAGTGATGCCGCCGCACCGACCCCGCCGAACTGGCTGACGAAGCGGTCGATCAGGGCGCCGATGTCGAGGGACGAGACGTTCGTGGGGGCGATCACCGGCGCCGCCGAATCGTCGAGCTGGAGCACGATGGCGCTGCTGCCGAACGGCGGAACCGACGTCGACGGATGGGCGTCGAGGGCGGCGAGGCCGGCGAAGGGCACCGAGAGCTTCGTGTAGTGACCCCGGGTGATGGTCAGCGTCGCGGACAGCGTCTTGTCGCCGACGTCCTCGAGCGCATCGCCCTTGGGGATGAGGCCGGCGGGCAGGCCGAGCGTCGCCGCGTCGCTGGAAAGGACGCCCAGGACCGCGGTGAGGGCCTGCTTGACCTTGATGTCGATCGAGACGTTGCGGCTGTCACCCGTCGCGCCGAGATCGGTCAGCCCGATGTTGGGTTTGATCGCCGCCTGCAGGTCCTTGCCGAGCTTGGCGTAGCCGCGGGCCTTGGCCGGGTCGGGTGCCGCCCCACCGCCTGCCTTGGCGAGCTTCTGCAACCGCTCGACATAGGTAGCGATCGGGACCTTGAGCCACTTCCCGGCTTTGAGGTCGTCGGCGCCCTGCTTGAGCTGCGGCGGCACGCCGGTGAGGAAGGCGTCGACCTGCGCGCCAGCTCCCGGACCGCCGAGGTCGGCGGCTTTCTTGACCGCCGCGATGTCGGAGGTGGCGTAGAGGATCCCGTCGACGAGCCGGATCTCGGCGAGCTTGCCGCCCAGACCGCTGACGGTCAGGTCGAAGTTGCTCTGCTTGACCTGGTGGCTGAGCGGCTGGTTGGGGTCACCCTTGGCAAACAGCGTCCGGCCGCCATCGGCGCTCACCGTGAAGCTGATCGTCGCGCCGATCACCGCCGCGGCCTGGGCCTGGGTGGTGGTGCTGTCGCCCGACCGGATCGCCTTGGCCAGCTTGCCGTCGGGGTCGCTGAAGCCCAGCGTCACCGACAGCGACTTCGCGGCTTGCAGCGAGGATTTGGCGTGCGCGTTGTCAGCTCGCAGACTGCCGGCGGCGCCGCACCCGGCCACGGCGATCGCGCCGGTGACCGCGAGGGCGAGCAGCGTCGTGGTCGTGCGCTGCACGGTGTTCCCCCGGGGGGCTGAGGTGATCCCGATGGATCCCGAGGCGGTCAGCGTAGGACCAGCGACCGACCGGCCGGGACGTTTTCCACAAGCTGATCCGGCTTCCGGTGAGCTTCGGCCGCGCCGAACCTGTCGGACGTGCTGGCTAGCGTCAGCGCGGCAGGAGGCAACCGCCTCGTGACCGACCCCGGGAGCTCGCCATGACACCGACCGCCACCTTCGTCCTCGCCGACCGTGCCCTCGACCGCGTGGTGCAGCAGGTGCGTGACGACCAGTGGGACACCGTGCTGCCGGCCTCCTTCGCGCGGCAGGGGGCGCCCGACGAGCCGGTGACCCTGCGGCAGGTGCTCGCTTACCACGCCTACGACGAGGCCTGGATGCCCGACATGCTCGCGGGCCGCACGATGGAGGAGGTCGGCCCCACGGCCTATGACGGCGACCTGCTGGGCGACGACCCGCGGGCCGCCTTCCACGCGCTCGTCGAACGGGGCGTGGCGGCAGCGCAGGAGCTGACCGACCTCGACCGCGTCCTGCACTTCTCCTACGGCGACTTCCCGGCCCGCGAGGGGCTGTGGCACGTCATCTCATTCCGGGGCCTGCGCGCCGTCGACCTGGCGCGCGTGATCGAGGTCGACGAGACGCTCGACCCCGACCTCGTGCTGGCCATGTGGGAGGAGTTCCTCCCCCAGGCCGAGACGTGGCGGGCCATGGGGGTGTTCGGCCCCGCTGTCCAGGTCGCGCCGGACGCCCCGCTGCAGGAGCGGCTGCTGGGGCTGACCGGGCGCGAGCCGCGGGCCTGACCTCGACCCGGGCAAGCCCACCGACGTGGGGCGGTGCTGGTCACACCGCCGCGTGGACGGGCGGGTCCGCCGGGTCGGGCAGGTCGTCGAGGCGGGCGAGCGCGCGGGTGGAGCGCGGCAGCAGGGCCAGGGCCATCGCCGCGGCGCCGACCAGGCCGCCGCTCAGCAGCAGCCGACGCTCGCCGACCAGGGCGCCGAGCGGGCCGGCCAGCAGGTAGCCCAGCGGGAGCAGCGCCAGCGAGCCCATCCAGTCCCAGGCCGACACCCGGGACAGCAGGTGCGGCGGGATGCGCTGCGCGAGCGCCGTTTCCCACCACACGATGAACAGCCCGATGCCGAGCCCGGCGGTGGACATCACGGGGAACAGGACCGGCAGCGGAGCGCCGACGGCGTAGACCGACAGGCTCAGCGGCCACGGCACCGCGGCGAGCAGGGCGGCGCGCATCGGCCGTTCCGGGCGCCAGCGGGAGCCGACGAGCGCGCCGGACACGGTCCCGACCCCCCAGGCCGCGTTGGCGAGCCCGTACACCGCGGACGTGCCGTAGGCGTCCTGCGAGAGCGCGGCGCCGAGCACGAAGAACGGCGCCAGCGCAACCAGCAGCGCCACCGAGAAGGCCAGGACGGTCGCCCACACCCAGGCCCGCTCGCGGACGGCGACCCAGCCCGCGCGCAGGTCCTGCAGGACGCTGGCCGGCGGGGCCGGCTCGCCCCGCTCGCGCGGCCGCAGCCGCAGCAGCAGCAGCGCCGAGACCACGAAGCTCAGCGCGTCGAGGGCGAACGCCGCCGAGGCCCCGACGCCGAGCACCAGCGCCGTCGCCAGGGCCGGGCTCGCCACCTCGGAGATCTCCGCCGACACGCCGGAAAGGGCCTGGGCGTCCTGGATGCGGTCCTCGCCGACGGTCTGCGGTACCAGCCCGGTGTAGGCCGGTCGGAAGAAGGCCTCGGCCGTGCCGAACACCATGCCGATGATGACCATCTGCCAGATCCGCACCGTCCCGGTGAGGATCAGCGCCGCCAGCACGGCGTGCAGCACGGCCCGGACGGCGTCGCTGACCACCATCACCCGCTGGCGCGGCAGCCGATCGGCGACGACCCCGCCGAGGAGCACGAACGCAACGAGCGGCACGGCGTAGGCGGCGAGCACCAGGCCGACGTCGGCCGGATTGCCGGTCAACCGGGTGATGAACAACCCGATCGCGACCACGACCAGACCGTCGCCGAGCAGGCTGATGCTCTGCCCGAGCCACAGCAGCCGGAACTCGCGCAGACGCAGGACGGAGAACACGACACCCAGTCTGACAACCGGGCACCACGGATTTTTCCGTGCCCAGCTGACCTCCTGGCCGGCCAGGAGCGGTCGCCGGTTCGAGGCCGGCGCCGCCGGCCGGGTCTTGCTCCTCGTGGCCACCCCGCCGCGCCAACCGCCCAGGTGCCCCCGCCGCGCCAATGCTGCTCGCCGAAACTGGCCCCCCGCCCCCGTCCTGATGATCCACGGAAGGTCGGGCGCGTGATTTGGCCACCCACAGGTGCCCAACCCTGCGTGGATCACCGGGCTGGGGAGCCGCACCGGTGCCGCCTCGGCCGGCGGCTACTCGGGACTGCGACCACAACAGCAGGGAAGCGGGGGCCTGCGTCGGCCGGGCCACGCTCGGCGGGCGATCTGGCCAGCCGGATCGGTGCGTCTTCCCTGCTGTTGTGGTCGCGCCGCCCGATACCCGCGTCCCGGCAGCGGTCGATCGCGGGCTCGACCTACGCTGCGGGGGTGGATCTCGCCGTCGGCTTCGACCTCGACATGACGCTGGTCGACCCCCGGCCGGGCGTCATCGCCGTCGCGGCGGTCCTCGCCCAAGAAGAGGGTGTGGCCATCGACGGGGCCCTTTGGGCCAGTCGGCTCGGGCTTCCACTCGAGCACGAGCTTGCCCGCTGGGTGGCGCCCGACCGCGTCGAGCTGGTCGCTCACCGCTTCCGCGAGCTGATGGCGCAGCTCGGCGTCCAGCGGACCGTGGCCCTCGAGGGTGCCCGCGAAGCTGTCAAGGCGGTCCGCGCGAGCAGCACCCGGGTCGTCGTGGTCACCGCCAAGCAGGAGGCGCTGGCTCGACAGACGCTGGCCCAGGTCGGGATCGAGGTCGACGCCGTCGTCGGCGGGGTCTGGGGCGCGGGCAAAGGCGCCGCCCTCCGCGAGCTCGGCGCGGTCGTCTACGTCGGCGACCATCCCTACGACGTCCTGGGTGCCCGGGCGGCCGGTGTGCTCAGCGTCGGGGCGCGCAGCGGCGGCGCGGAGCCGGACGGCGCCGACGTCCTGCTGGACGACCTGACCGGCTTCCCGGCCTGGTGGTCAGAACAGTTGCTGGCGTTGCGGCTCGGCGCACTCGAGGCCCGGCTGCGCGAGCTCGGGAGCGTGCTGGTGGCGTTCTCCGGTGGCGCTGACAGCGCGTTCCTGTTGGCTGCGGCGGTCCGGGCCCTCGGCGCCGGGCGGGTCGTGGCCGCAACCGCTGTCAGTTCCTCGCTGGCGGCCACCGAGCTCCCACCGGCGGCCTCGTTTGCCGCATCCCTCGGCGTCCGGCATCTCACGCCCGGCACCGACGAGCTCTCGCGGGAGGGCTATGTCGCCAACGGCGCCGACCGGTGCTTCCACTGCAAGGCCACCCTGCTCGATACGCTCCGGCCGCTCGCCCACGGTCTCGGGCTCGCGGCCGTGGCGACCGGTACCAACGCCGACGACGCAGTCGCGGGCTTCCGGCCTGGTATCCGTGCGGCCGCCGAACGGGCGGCCGTCACCCCGCTGCTGGACGCCGGGCTCACCAAAGCCCAGGTGCGCGAGGCGTCCCGCCAGTGGGGTCTGGTCACCGCCGACAAGCCTGCGCTCGCCTGCCTCGCCAGTCGCATTGCGTACGGCGTGCAGGTGACCCCCACCCGGCTGGCCAGGGTGGACCGGGCCGAGACACGGCTACGGGTGTTGCTGGCGCCGACCGACGTGCGGGTGCGTGACCTGGGGGACGGCCGGGCGAGGGTCGAGCTCGACCCCGCAGCGCTCGGCCGGTGGGATGCGGCGGCCCGGGACGCCGTACGCGCCGAAGGGTTCGAGCAGGTCGAGGCGGGGGTGTTCCGCAGCGGGTCGCTGAACGATCTACTCGTGCGAGCGGGCGCTGCGGAACAGCCCGAGCAGGGCCAACCCGAAGCCGATCGGCAGCAGTAGGGCCAACAGGTCGAGCCCGGCTGGGGCGTCTCGCCGGGTGCCCGCCAGAAACGGCACGAGGATCGCCACGATGCCGATGACCCCCACGGCAAAGATGCCCGCACCGAGTCGGACGAGCAGGTCGCCGGAGCGCCGCTCACGGGGGGCGGCGTGGCGGGCGGTCACACGGCCTAGATTAGTGGTCCCACGAGCGAGAGAAGGCACCGTGCCCACCGGCAAGGTCAAGTTCTACGACAAGGACAAGGGCTTCGGCTTCGTCGCGCGCGACGACGGCGGCGACGTCTTCGTCCCCAAAGCTGCGCTGCCCGAAGGTGTCGAAGAGCTCAAGGCTGGCACCCGTCTGGAGTTCGGCGTCGCGGCCGGCAAACGAGGCGAGCAGGCGCTGTCGGTGCGGGTCCTCGACGCCCCGCCGACGCTGGCTGCGGCCCGCCGCCCAGCCGAGGACCTACAGCTGATGGTCGAGGACATGATCAAACTGCTGGAGGCCAAGGTGCAGCCGTCGCTGCGCCGGGGCAAGCACCCCGATCGCGACACCGGCAAGCGGGTGGCGCAGATCCTGCGCGCGATCGCCGACGAACTCGAAGGCTGAGTCTTCGTCCTCTCGCGGCGGCGGCCGACCCCGGCCGGTCCCGTGCACTCCAGCCGACGGGCAATGACGGCGTACGCCGAGCCGCGGGCATGCCTGTGCGGCCCAGTGGGTGCTGGGCCGGTGGGGCGGGGTCATCTGGGGGGTCGGGCAGCCCGTCCGGTGGCCGGTCCGGTTCGGGTTCCGGTGAGGGGGTTGTCGGTCAGCGGGTCGAGCCAACCGGCTGGGGTCATCGTCCGGTTGTGGGTGCACTGCAGCCGGTGTTGTTGGTCGTGGAGTTGGTGGTGGTGTTGGTGGCAGAGCAGGCAGCCGCGGGCGACGCAGTGCTGGTCCCGGGCTACCAGCGCCCGCCATAGGGCGGTGCTGACGGTCCGGCTGAGCCGGCCCATCTCAAGGTTGGCCAGGTCGGCGCTGAAGTAGGCGGTGCTGATGTCGGCGTCGCACAGCATCCGCCAGAACGCGCCTTGGGTGAGCAGGCCGTGGGTGGCGCCGACGATCCGGGCTGGGGCGGCGCCGTCGGCGCCGCACAGGGTGGCGGCGGTGGCGATGATGGTGATCTGCGCCCTGGTGCTGCCTTGCTTGGGCAGGTTCAGGCCTTCGCAGTCGGCGGCGCGCCGCAGCAGGTCGAGCAACGCGTCGTGCCGGCGTCTGCTGGTGCTGCGGCTGTCACCGTCGACCCGGTGGCCGTGCACGGTGGCGTCCAGCACCGCGTTGAGCAGCGCGATGGTTTCGGGGGTGACGGTCGCGCTCAGGTGGCCGGTGCCGTCGGGGCTGTCGGAGCAGGTCAGTCCGATCTGGTTCTCCAACCGTTGGCGGGCGTGTTCGGCCAGCGCTGGGCTGATCGCTTCGGCCCGGATTCGGAGTTCCCGCGCGAGGGTGTCCGGGTCGGTGACTAGGGCCACGGCGCAGATCGCTTCGACGGAGTCGGTGACGATGTTCGCGTCCAGCCCCCGCACGCCGTGCACGACCGCCGCGCAGTGCCGCCGGGTCAACCTCCCAGCGATCAGCAGGTCGCCGATCGGCCGCAGGTCGCTATCGAGCCGCCGGGCAAGCCGGATCGTGCCACCGGCGACGGACTGGGTGCAGCCGACCGCGGCTTGCACCAGCGCGACCGTCGAGGGCTGGCCGACCTCGGTGAACGTGCCGTAGGCGTCGACGGCCGCGACCTCCCGTAACGCCAGGCCCTCCATCGTGGACACCGCCCGGAGCAGCGCGGCGCACATCCGGGGGTCACCGGTCGGCCCGAGCGAGCCGAGCCGGTCCAGTACGTCGTACAACTCAACCGCCGTCGAAGGGACGGGTGGAGCCGTGATCGTCATACCCCGCCTCCTCCTCCAGTATCGAACGCGTGTTCTGCATATCTGCTTGAGTGCAGTAGGGTCGGTGGGGTGGCGGAGACCTTCAGTGGCTTGGTGTCGGGCGCCGATTACCCCGGGACGTTTCAGGAGTTCCGGGAGTGGTTTCCGGACGAGCAGTCTTGCTTGGATTATCTGGTTCAGTTGCGCTGGCCGAACGGTTTCCGCTGCCCTGGTTGCGGCGGGGACCGGTTTTGGCGGACCGCGAAAGCTTTGTTTATGTGTCCGGGCTGCCACCTGAAGACGTCCGCCACGGCTGGCACGATCTTCCACCGCTCGCATACCCCGTTGTCGACCTGGTTCGCCGCGATGTGGTTCGTGACGTCGCAGAAGAATGGCGTCTCGGCACTTGGACTGCAACAGGCGCTGGGCTTCGGCTCGTATGAAACGGCGTGGGCGTGGCTACACAAACTCCGCCGAGCGATGGTCCGTCCTGACCGGGAGCTGTTGTCCGGGTTGGTCGAGGTCGACGAGACCTTCATCGGTGGCGTCAGCACGGGCCACGTGGGCGCCAGCAGCGACAAGACCGCGGTGATGGTCGCCGTGGAGCGCCTCGGACCGCACAAGCTCGGACGAGTCCGCTTCGGCTTGGCAACCGCCCCGGGCAGCCTGCAGCTGGTGCAGTTCGCCACCGAAACTGTGGAAAAAGGCAGCACGATCCATACCGACGGAGCCAGGATGCTACGCCGGCTCAGCGACCTCGGTTACACCCACCAATACCGCAACGGCTACACCGCGAAAGACCCAACCGAAGTCCTTCCCGGCGTGCACCTGGTCGCCTCGCTGCTCAAGCGCTGGATCGCCGGCACGTTGCACCACAACATCAGCGACAAGCACCTGCCGTACTACCTCGATGAATACAGCTTCAGGTTCAACCGGCGTACATCTACCGCACGCGGCCTGCTGTTCTACCGGCTATTGCAGCAGGCCGCCAACACCGACCCCCACCCGCTCCAGGCACTCATCGACGGCCCCTGAGCGTCAACTGCACTCAAGCAGATATG
>JAYTHM010000660.1:0-2411 GCA_043732645.1 Frankiales bacterium | reverse complement strand
GCAACATGAGCCAGGGCTGGGCGAGGGCGATCATCGACGTGCCGCTGGCGCTCGAGACGGACGTCCCGGCTGCCCGGGCTGTCGTGCTCGCCGTGGCTCAGGGTGTCCGCGACGAGCCGACCTTCGCCGAGGCCGTCCTGGAGGCTCCCGAGGTCTGGGGGGTCGAGTCGTTGGGGGCGGACGGCCTGTTGCTGCGCCTGGCCGTCAAGACCTCGCCGAAGGAGCAGTGGCGGGTGGAGCGCGAGCTGCGGGAGAAGCTGATCGCCGCGCTGCACGAGCACGGCATCGACATCGGCGTCCCCCAGCGCACGGTCCGCACGATCGGCGACCTGCCGCCCGCCGTCGGCGCATAGCCTGACCCCATGGGCACCCTGTACGACGCGGTCGGAGGCGAAGCCGTCTTCCGGCAGGTCGTCGACCGCTTCTACGACGGCGTCGCTCTCGACCCGATCCTGCGCCCGCTCTACCCAGATGATGACCTCGCGGCCGCCCGCGAGCGGCTGACACTGTTCCTTGTGCAGTACTGGGGCGGGCCCAGCACCTACTCCGAGCTACGGGGCCACCCCCGCCTGCGGATGCGGCACGCCACCTGGGTGATCGGGGAGCGCGAGCGCGACGCCTGGCTCGGGCACATGCGCGAGGCGGTGCTGTCGGTCGATGTGAGCGACCAGGCACGCGCGGCGATCTGGGAGCACCTCGACCGGGCCGCCCAGAGCCTGGTCAACGCACCGCTGGGCTGAGAGTGAACTCAGCAGTCCTGCCCACCGTGCTGGCGCCGCGGCTGGCGAGCGGTTGGTCAGCGGGAGCGGGCGCGGCGCCGGCGACGTACCAGGGTGAGCGGGAGCGCACCGGCCACGCCACCGAGGTAGGGAGCGGCCGGCAGGGCCAGGGGCGAGAAGGCCGACGGCACGTGCAGCAGCCCGAAGCGGCCGAAGGGGAACACGACCGTGAAGGCCCGGCCGACAACCTTGGACTCGGGCACGGTGCCGTGGTGGGCATCGGTGATGTGGTAGCGCGAGTCAGCTGAGTTGCCGCGGTGGTCTCCCATGACCCACAGCCGGCCGGACGGCACGAAGACCCCGGGCGCGCCGACGGGGCAGTTGCGCGGACCGGTGCCGGCCGCGCAGAAGTACTTCAGGTCGGTGGTGTCGTTCTCGTAGATGTAAGGCTCGGTGAGGGCGACCGGCGCGCCGTTCTTGGGCGTGACGACCACGCGGCCGGCGGCGTCGCAGCACATGACGCGGTCACCCGGAATGCCGATGACCCGCTTGATGTAGTCCTTCTCATCCGGTGCGCCGAGGCCGATCGCGCCGGTGACCTTGCGCAGGGCCTTGGAGACCGGGTTGGTCGCGGGGGGGATCGTCACGCCCTCGTCGAAGTTGTTGAGCCCGTTGAAGACGACGATCTCCCCGCGGTGGGGACCGCGGTAGAAGTAGGGCACCTTGTTGACCAACACCCGGTCGCCGACCTGCAGGGTCTGCTCCATCGACCCTGACGGGATGTAGAACGCCTGGAACAAAAAGTGCTTGATCAGCAGCGCGAGGACGAGGGCCACGGCGATAAGGACCGGAAGCTCCCGCAGGAACGAGCGGTGCGCGTGCGGCCCAGCGGCCGCCTTCGGTGCGGGATCGGCAACAGCGGTGTCGTCCACAGCTGCGGGGGGCTCGTCGGTCACTGTTACACCCTACGGTCCGCCTCGGCCCGCAGCGCGCACCTTGGCCACTGCTCGACCGCATGGCCCCGAGGATCGGCAGCGCCGTCCAGCGGTCGAAGGCCACGTCCGACACGAAGGCGGGTCAGTCGTCCCTGTTGAGCTTGCGGTAGGTGACCCGGTGCGGGCGGGCAGCCTCGAGGCCGAGCCGTTCGAGCTTGTTCTTCTCATACGACTCGTAGTTGCCCTCGAACCAATACCACTTGGAACCGTCGTCCTCGTCGCCCTCCCACGCCAGGATGTGCGTGGCGACCCGGTCCAGGAACCACCGGTCGTGGGAGATCACCACGGCGCAGCCGGGGAACTCCAGCAAGGCGTTCTCAAGTGAGCCCAGGGTCTCCACGTCAAGGTCGTTGGTCGGCTCATCGAGCAGCAGGACGTTGCCGCCCTCCTTGAGGGTCAGCGCCAGGTTGAGGCGGTTGCGCTCACCACCGGACAGCACGCCGGTGGGCTTTTGCTGGTCCGGGCCCTTGAAGCCGAAGGCCCCGATGTAGGCCCGCGACGGCATCTCCTGCGAGCCGACCTGGATGTAGTCGAGCCCCTCGGACACGGTCTCCCAGACCGTCTTGACCGGGTCGAGGTGGGAGCGGCCCTGGTCGACGTAGGACAGCTTCACGGTCTCGCCGATCCGCACCGAACCGGCGTCGGCCTCCTCGAAGCCGACGATGGTGTTGAACAGCGTGGTCTTGCCGACGCCGTT
>JAYTHM010000659.1:0-8204 GCA_043732645.1 Frankiales bacterium | reverse complement strand
CGTGGCCCAGGCGGCGGCCGGGCACGGGTCAGTTCGCGACGGTCACCCGGATGGCGGCGGCCGCGGTGCGGGCACGTTCGCGGGCCTGGTCGACGCTGTCGCCTTGGGCCAGGGCAACAGCCAGCCGTCGCCCAGGGTGCGACGTCGGCTTGCCGAACACCCGCAGCTGGACGGTCTCGCCCGCGAGCGCCTCGACCAGTCCGTGGTAGGACGGGACCCCGGTCTCGGTGCCGAGCACGACCGCGGACGCACTGGGCCGGATGACCACGACGTCGTCGGGGCGCACCGGCAGTCCGAGGATCGCGCGGACGTGCAGCGCGAACTCGCTGACCGGCTGGCTGACCATGGTCACCATCCCGGTGTCGTGCGGACGCGGCGATACCTCGCTGAACAAAACCTTGTCGTCGGCCGTGACGAACAGCTCGACCCCGAACAGCCCGTGCCCGCCGAGCGCGTCGACGACCTGCCTCGCGATCTCGGTGCCGCGTGCGAGGGCAGCCGCGCTCATCGGGTGTGGCTGCCAGGACTCGCGGTAGTCACCGTCGACCTGCACGTGACCCACCGGCGGGCAGACCGTCACCCCGGCAGCGTGGCGGACCGTCAGCAGCGTGACCTCGTAGGCGAAGTCCACGAACCCCTCGACGATGACGCTCTGCCCTTTCACCCGGGCGTTGACGCGGGCATAGGCCCAGGCAGCCGACGCGTCGCCCTCGACCCCGACGGTCGACTGGCCCTTGCCGCTGCTGCTCATGACCGGCTTCACCACGCACGGCCGGCCGACCTGCTCGACCGCCTCCAGGAACTCCCGCTCGGTGGAGGCGAAGCGGTACGGCGACGTCGGTAGGCCCAGCTCCTCGGCGGCGAGCCGGCGGATGCCCTCCCGGTCCATCGTCAGCCGGGCGGCCCGGGCAGTCGGCACGACCCGGAAGCCCTCGGCCTCCAGAGCCAGCAGCTCCTCGGTGGCCAGCGCCTCGACCTCAGGGACAACCAGGTCGGGACGCACCTGCTCGACGAGAGCGCGCAGCGCGACGGGGTCGGTCATGTCCAGGATGCGGCGGTACGGGGTGACGCGCATGGCCGGCGCGTCGTCGTAGCGGTCGGCCGCCACCACGTCGACCCCCAGCCGGGCCGCCTCCAGGGCGACCTCTTTTCCCAACTCACCACTGCCCAACAGGAGGATCTTCACGGCCCAGATGTTGGCAGAACGTCGCACGGACGTCGCGCCGAGATCGGACTGGCTTTGTGCCAGCCTGGTTTGCTGTGGGCATGACGGAGATCTGGTTGGTCCGACATGGCGAGACCGCGTGGTCGCGGACCGGGCAACACACCGGTCGTACGGACCTGCCCCTGCTGCCGGAGGACGAGGAGCTGGCCTTGGCCCTCAAGCCCCGTCTCGACCGGCCCTGGGCCGTCGTCCGCTCGTCACCTCTGCTGCGGGCCGCGCGCACCGCCGAGCTCGCCGGCTTGACGCCCGAGCTCGACGAGGACCTGATGGAGTGGGATTACGGCCCGGCCGAGGGGCTGACGACGGCGCAAATGACGGCCGCCACCGGTGCCCCCTGGAGCGTGTGGGACGGGCCACCGCTCGGGGAGGCCCTCGAGCAGGTCGCAGCGCGGGCGCAGCGGGTCCTTGACGGCCTCCCCCACGACGGCGACAGCCTTCTTTTTGCTCATGGTCACCTGCTGCGGATCCTCACCGCCGTCTACCTGACGCTGGCCCCGGTGGAGGCCCAGCACCTGGTGCTCAAGCCGTGCGGGCTCGCCGTCCTGGGCCACGAGAATGACCGGCCGGCGCTGCTCGGGTGGAACCTGTGATCCGGCTGGTAGTTCCCACCGACGTACCCGTCCTGTTGCAGCTGGTGAAGGACCTCGCGACCTACGAGCGGGAGCCAGATGCCGTCCTCGCCACCGAGGCCGACTTGCAGGAGGCGCTGTTCGGAGCCGAGGCGGTCGCATCCTGCCACGTGGCCGAGCACGCCGGCGAAGTCGTGGGCTTTGCACTCTGGTACCCCACCTTCAGCACCTGGCAGGGCAAGCCGGGGCTGTGGCTCGAGGACCTCTACGTCCGCCCCGAGGCCCGTGGGACAGGTCTGGGCAAGGCGCTGCTGGTCGAGCTCGCGGCCACCTGCCTGCAGCGCGGCTGGACCAGGTTCGAGTGGTGGGTCCTGGATTGGAACACCCCCGCACAGGGCTTCTACCGCTCGCTGGGGGCGCTGCCGCAGGACGAGTGGACGGTCTGGCGCGTCGACGGGGACCGCCTCGCGGCGCTGGCGACCCGGGACGAGGGAGCGCTCTGACCAGCTCGACGTCCTGCGGACGCTCGGCTGCCGGTGCGCCCAGGGGTACCTGTTCGACAAGCACATGTCGGCGGAACGGTTCGGTGCGCTGCTCGTCGGGCGCCACCGCTACCCGCCCGGCGCACACCCCCGCAGCGCCTCGATCGACATCTTCGCGCCCGCGGAAAAGCCGACCGCGCGAGGTCGTCCCAGCGTCGGTGCCGATCATCCCGCGGCAGACCGGCTGAGCGCCGCCGCCCCGATGCACAGCGCGACTGTCGCCGTGACGTACCGCCAGGAACGGGCGGCAACAGCCTCGACCGCAAAGGTCGAGTAGGTCGTCAGCGCCCCGCAGAACCCCGCCCCCACCAGCGCGTAGGTCGAGGCCGCGGGCCGAACCAGCGCGCCCAGGACGGCGCTGCCCAGCACGTTGACGACAAGTGTGCCGACCCGCCCCGGCAGGGCCCGGCCAACCAGGAAGCGGACCGGAGCGCCCACGGCGGCACCGAGCGCGACGAGCAGCGCGTTCACCGCCTGACCTGCAACCCGAGGCGGGCCGCACCAAGCCCAAGTCCAAGACTGATTGCCACGTAGGCGATCCCGGTTGGCAACGACGCATCCAGAGTCTGTACGGCGAAAGCCGAGAACGTCGTGAAGCCGCCGAGGACGCCGCTACCGAGAAACGGCCTCGACCAGCGCCCCTGCGGTCGAAGGGCGACCAGGGCACCGAGCAGAAACGACCCGACCACGTTGACGGCCAGCGTCATGGCCAGGTTCGGGGCCGCCAAAACCAGGCCGTAGCGGGCCAGCGATCCCAGGGCCCCGCCGACGGCGACGACCGCGAGCAGTGCCGCCGTCGGTGGCTGGCGCCCCGAGGGTAGGGCGTCGGCGGTCAGGACATCCACGTGGCACACCTTGCCAGCCCGAGATGCCAGCCCCCCGGACGACGGCCCGTCTGACCCCGCCCGTTGACCCTCCTCACAGGTGTAGGAGGCTCACCTAGTGGCAAGGCACCTGGGGCCAGGAGTGTGCCCACAACCAGACAGGGGGGAACGTGGCGGACACGACGAGCCAGGACCAAGGCTCAGGCACGACCACAGCGGCAACCGTCCGTGATGTGGTCGTCCTGCGACTGCCCGCACAGGGCGCCTACCTGTCGGTACTGCGTACCGCTACCGCGTCGCTCGCGTCGCGCCTGGACTTCACGCTCGACGACATCGAGGACCTGCGCATCGCGGTGGACGAAGCCTGCGCAATGCTGCTCACGCATGCCATCGCCGGTGCCGACCTCGAGTGCTCGTTCGAGCTGTCCCCGGACGCCATCGCGATCTCGGTCAAGGTCCCCACGACTGACGGGACCGAGCCGTCCAGGGACACCTTCGCGTGGACGGTCCTGACGGCCCTCGCCGGGCAGGTCGACAGCAGCGTCGACCCGGACAAGAACGTCACGATCTCCCTGCAGAAGCGACGTGAGGTTGCGTCGCAGTGAGCACCCCGGAGCCGGCTCGCAGCTCTGCCGACCTTGACCTCACCCCGGACGCCGAGGTCCAGACCGACCTCGCGAGCGACCCCGACGTCGCCGCCGCCACCGCGGAGGTCGCCTCCGGCCGCAGCGAACGGATCGCTGCCGACCGGGCGAAGGCGCGTGCCATGTTCGTCGAGCTGCACTCGCTGCCCGAGGTCGACCCGAAGCGGGCTCGGCTGCGCGACCAGCTGGTCGAGATCCACTTGCCGCTGGTCGAGTATCTGGCGCGCCGCTTCCGCAACCGCGGCGAGCCGCTGGACGACCTCGTGCAGGTCGCCACGATCGGCCTCATCAAGTCGGTCGACCGCTTCGACCTCGAGCGGGGGGTGGAGTTCTCGACGTACGCGACTCCGACGATCGTCGGAGAGATCAAGCGGCACTTCCGCGACAAGGGCTGGGCGATCCGGGTCCCCCGGCGACTGCAGGAGCTCAAGCTCAGCCTCACCAAGGCGACCAGCGACCTGAGCCAGAAGAACGGCCGCGCCCCCACGGTGGCCGAGCTCGCCAGCTACCTCGGCCTGACCGAGGAGGAGATCCTGGAAGGGCTTGAGTCTGCCAACGCCTACTCCGCGGTGTCGCTCGATGCCCCAGACGGCGGCGACGACGACTCGCCCGCGGTGGCTGACTCGCTCGGGATGATCGACGCGGCCCTCGAGGGCGTGGAGTACCGCGAGTCGCTCAAGCCGCTGCTGGACAAGCTGCCTGCTCGCGAGAAGCGCATCCTCATGCTCAGGTTCTTCGGTGGCATGACGCAGTCGCAGATCGCGAGCGACCTCGGGATCAGCCAGATGCACGTGTCGCGGCTGCTTGCCCGGACGCTGGCCCAGCTCCGCGTCGGCCTGCTCGCCGAGGACTGACCTGAGCGCCTCCACAGGCAGGCACCCTCAGGCGCGCTCGCGAAACAGCTTGCGCAGGTCTGGCGTCGCATAGAGGTAAAGCACCGAGCCGGCAACGGCGACCATCGGCAGCGCCACCCACCACACTCCTGCGTTGAGCAGCGTCAGACCGAGCGGGAAAGGAAACACGTTGATGACCACGGCAGGCGACCTTGACCAGGCCCGGCTGCCGTCCGCGGCGCGGGCCAGCAGCAGGAGCAGCAGGCCGGTGAGGACAGCCGCGCCGGAGGCCAGCTCGATCGGCGCACGGTCGGCGCCTGAGGACAGCCCGACGACGGCGTACCCGATGCCGACCGCGACGAGGGCCACCCCTTCGAGAGCCAGCAGCAGGGCGAGCCGACGGACCAGGGGGACATGGGCGACAGGCACGGGCGCACGCTAATGCCCCGGTATCGTGATGGCATGCGCGCGCTCCTTGTCGTCAACCCCAAGGCGACCACGACGTCCGCGCGCGCCCGCGACGTCCTCGCCCATGCCCTCGCCAGCGAGGTCAAGCTCGACGTCGTCGAGACGGCCCATCGCGGCCACGCCACCGAGCTGGCCCGTGAGGCCGCAGTCGACGGTCTGGACGTTGTCGTGGCCCTAGGCGGTGACGGCACCGTCAACGAGGTCGTCAACGGCTTGCTCCACGCCGGTCCACAGTCGGGGCTGCCGGCCCTGGCTGTCGTACCCGCCGGGAGCACCAACGTCTTCGCCCGTGCCCTGGGCATGCCCAACTCCGCGATCGAGGCCACCAGCCAGCTGCTGGAGGGCCTGCTGGAGGACCGCCGGCGCATCATCGGGCTGTCGCAGGCCAACGACCGCTGGTTCACCTTCAACGCCGGCCTGGGGCTCGACGCGGGCGCCGTGCGCCGCGTCGAGAGGGCACGGGCCAAGGGGCGTACAGCGACACAACCGCTCTACATCCGTTCTGCCGTCCGCGAGTACTACTTCGGCGCCGCCCACCACCAGCCGGTCCTGACCCTGGAGCGGGAAGGCGAGGACCCGGTCCGCCTAGCCCTGGCGCTGGTCTGCCAGGCCGACCCGTGGACGTTCCTCGGTGAGCGTGCGGTCCGCCCGTGCCCCGAGGCGTCCTTCGACACCGGCCTCGACGTCTTGGGGTTGACCACCACGCCTCTGGTCGGCATGTTGCGCCACCTGCGGCAGATCCTGGCCAAGGAGCCGCGTCCCCGCGGCAGGCGTGTGGTGGCCCTGCACGACCTCGCGAAGTTCACACTGCGGGCCGACCTGCCGCTGCCCTTCCAGCTCGACGGCGAAGACCTCGGCGATCGGGAGTATGTCCAGTTGCGCTCGGTGCCGCAGGCGCTGGAAGTCGTGGTCTGAGTTGCCGGACGTGATCTGGGTCACCGCTTTTGCACTCACAAAGACACCCTCGGCGCAATGCTGACCAGACGTGACGAACGCGACACCGTAAGTGGGCAGCGACCTCGGATCAAGGCTTGCCACCGTGCTGCGCCGATGATTATGTAGACCTGAGTTGGACAGGGCGCCACGACAGCACGCCCGCATGACGTCTGGCGCGAAGCCGCACCGGATCCCTGTGGTTCGCTCCCCTCCGGAGCGACCCGCGAGGCTGAGGAGATTGATCGGATGGACTGGCGCTACCACGCCCTGTGCCGGGAGAAGGACCCCGAGCTCTTCTTCCCGATCGGTACGACGGGTCCCGCCGCCGTCCAGGTCGATGACGCGAAGGCTGTCTGTCGGCGCTGTCCGGTTGTCGAGTCGTGCCTGGTGTGGGCCCTCGAGACCGGTCAGGACTCGGGCGTCTGGGGCGGCACCAGCGAGGACGAGCGGCGGGCCCTGAAGCGCGGCGGCGCTCGCACGCGGGTGCACACCGCCTGACCCTCACAGCGGATCGGTCGCCACCGGCAGCGAGGTCGACGAGGTCAACGGCACGGTGAGCCTGGCCAGGGTGCCCCGCACTGGCGCGGACTCGAGCACGAGCTGACCGCCAAGCTCACCGTCGACGAGGGTCCGGACGATGTGCAGACCCAACCGGGTGCTGGTCGCCAGGTCGAAGCCCTCCGGCAGACCGGCGCCGTCGTCGACGACCTCGACGCGGACCACGTCCCCCAGCCGCTCCACGCCGACCTCGATCCGGCCCTCCTGTCCGTTTGGGTAGGCGTGTTCGACGGCGTTCTGGACCAGCTCGGTGAGGACCATGGACAGCGGAGTCGCCACCTCCGCCGACAGCACCCCGAAGCTTCCGGTGCGGACCACCACGACCGGCGCACCCGTGGTCGCGACCTCCGCGCACATCGCCAGCACCTTGTCGGCGATGCCATCGAAGGCAACGTTCTCATCGAGGGCCAGCGAAAGGGTCTCGTGCACGACGGCGATCGACGCGACCCGTCGTACCGACTCCTGGAGGGCGGCCTGGGCCGCGGGGTCGGTCATCCTCCGGGCCTGCATCCGCAGCAACGCCGCAACGGTCTGCAGGTTGTTCTTCACACGGTGGTGGATCTCGCGGATGGTCGCGTCCTTGCCCATGATCTGCCGGTCGCGCCGGCGGACCTCGGTGACGTCGCGGACCAGGACGAGGGCCCCGCGCGGCTCGTTGCCAGGGACCATCGGCAGGGCCCGGAGAAGCACCACGGCCCCCCGGGCCTCGACCTCGCTGTCGCGCGGCTCCCGAAAGCGCAGGGCCGCCGCCAACGCCGCCGAGCCTCGCGGCTCGTCGAGGCGTCCAGGGCCGGCGGACAGCCGCGCGATGGTGTGGCCCAGGTGCTGCCCGAGCAGGTCCCCCGTGACACCCAGCCGGCGGTAGGCCGACAGCGCGTTGGGTGAGGCGTACACGACGTGGCCGGTGCGGTCCAGGCGCAGCAGGCCATCACCGACCCGCGGGGAGTGCTCCGGGTCGGGGTTGGAGCCCGGGAAGGGGAAGGTGCCCTCGGAGACCATCTGCACCAGCTCACCTGCGCTTGTCAGGTAGGTCAACTCGAGCTGGCTGAGCACTCGGGCAAGGCCAAGGTTCGTGTCTCGGGACAGGACGGCGATGACCCGCTCACCCCTACGTACCGGAATGGCCTCGGTACGCACCGGACCCTTCACCGGCCAGGCCGGCTGCCCGTCCCGGACGATGCGACCCTCGCGCCAGGCCCGCTCCACACCGGGGTTGTCGTCGACCTCGCCGCCGACCACGTCAAGCGGGTAGGCCGTCGGGCCGGTCGTGGGCCGCATGTGCGCCACCGCGACCCAGTGACCCTCCAGGCTGCGGACCCACAGGACGAGGTCCGCGAAGGACAGGTCGGCGATCAACTGCCATTCGACCACGAGCCGCTGCAGATGCTCGAGGTCGAGCCGCGTGAGGTCGGTGCGCGCGCGGACCAGCTCAGCGAGAGTCGACACGGCCGCGAGCCTAGGCTGCACGCCGTGGACGACCGCTGGCAGTGGCTGCGACGCGCGCGCCGTCTTCACTTTCGTTGCCGTCCCTGGGCGACTTCACGGCACACATCACCTGAACAACACGTGCTGCACCGAAGGAGAACCTGTGACTGTCCTGTTCGT
>JAYTHM010000658.1:0-2418 GCA_043732645.1 Frankiales bacterium | reverse complement strand
AGACCTTCATCAGCAGACCCACCGACACCAGATCCGGCAATCGCCGGTCCGACTCGGACTTCCTCCACCCAGGACGAGGCATACCTACAAACTACACCCATGTAACTCTAATTGAACGGTATTGGGCCTAGCAGGGCTTAGCAGCTGCTAAGCCTCGGCCTAGCAGGGCTTGATCTTGGCTATCTCGGCCGCGTTGTCTGCCATGAGCTGCAGGCGATGAGCAAGCGCGGACAGCGAGCTGGGCCGCAGGATGTAAACGGTCACCCGCTCGCACACGGTCGAGGTGACGAGGCCGGCGTCGCGCAGCACCTTCAGGTGGTGGGAGACCAGGGGCTGTGACATGTCGAGATGCTCGGACAGGTCGCGCTGGGACCGGTAGCCGAGCTCGAGCAGGCGCACCATGTCGGCTCGACGTGGCTCGGCGAGTGCGCCGAGAACTGCTGTGGAGTCAAGCTTCTTGGTGGTCATCAGCAGCACTCGGGGTCGATGTCGCCGGAGGTAACGACCAGTGCCAGCGAGCGGACTCCTACCAACTCGCCGAGGGCTCGCATCCGCAGAGCCACGTGAAGGGCCCCGGTGGTCATGATGCCGACGGTGAGGGGTGGGCACCGAACCGGAGTGCTCACGTTCAGGACCGGCAGGGCTGTGGGCACCTTCCCACTCTGGCGACCTTTCCGACGTACGTCAAAGCAGGTGAAGTTGCCGCACGGCGCTCTGCGCCGCGTTCGGACCGTTCCCCATACGTAGTTGAGGTCGAGCGTTCGCGCGACCACGCCGTGCACCCGTCATCAAGCTAGCCAGCGGGCTGGTCGTCAGGCTCGACCACTAGGCGCTGCCAGTGCGGGTCCTGTGGGTCGAGCAGCATCGTGGGTGGTGCCACCAAGGTCGTCGTCGGAGGGAGGCGCGACAACGGTGACACCCAGCACAACGGCGCGTCGCAGGTGGGCCTGTTCCCAGCCGACCTGGTGCCGGTACCCCTCGGAGGCCATGAGGCCGCTCTGCCGCAGGCCGCCGATGACGAGCCACCGCGCGGCCGCGTACACCGGTGCCGCGCTGCTTGATAGGGACTTTCGACCCTGCCTTGGCTCCGTCCGAGCGCTGAGGATGGAGGCCCGGGGGCAGACGATGACGGGAGTCCCTCGTGAAAAAGCTGGGTGGTCTTGGGATCGCTACCAGTACCTGTCCATCGACCTCGGGCTGGCAGAGACAGTGCGCAGGGTCGTCCTGGACCCCGTCTGGGCTCAGCCGCCAGCCACTTCCAAGCTGGGTGCCGACCCGGCCAGACCCCGACCACCACGCACCGTTGACTGTCACCGATCTACGCGTCCACGGCCGAGCCGTGTCGCACCGGAGGTATGCAGCGTGACCATTCACCCATTCAGACATCCTCGTTTCGCTCGATCCCGTCCCGCAGCGCTTATCGCTGTTGCGGCAGCAACCAGCTTGGCCACCGCCTTCACGGTGCCAGGGACGGAGGCGTCTGCGGCCAGCCAGGCCGACAAGGTTGTCGCCTCGAAGCCTGGACTGCCGTACGAGAACGCCAGCCTCCCGGTCACCACACGGGTGGCTGACCTGCTCGCTCGGATGACGCTGGCGGAGAAGGTCGGCCAGATGACGCAGACCGAGCGATACAAGGTCTACGACGACGCGACCCTGATCACCACCGCGAACCTAGGCAGCATCCTGTCCGGCGGGGGATCCACGCCGACCCAGAACACCCCCACGGCCTGGGCAGACATGGTCGACCGCTTCCAGAAGGCCGCACTTGCTACCCGTCTACACATTCCGTTGCTCTACGGCATCGACGCGGTGCACGGGGATGGGAACATGTACGGCGCCACCGTTTTCCCCCACAACATCGGGCTGGGCGCCACCCGCGACCCGGCCCTGGTTCGTGAGGTCGAGCACATCACTGCCACGGAGACCCGCGCCAGCGGACCCCAGTGGACCTTCGCACCCTGCATCTGCGCCCCACAGGACGACCGTTGGGGTCGCACCTACGAGGGCTTCGGTGAGGACCCGAAACTTGTCATCGCGATGGAGTCGGCCATCGACGGCTTGCAGGGACCACCCGGCCATCTCGCCGACCGTGACCGCGTGCTGGCCACCGCCAAGCACTTCGCCGGCGACGGCGACACGACCTACGGCACTGCCACCGGCGACTACAAGATCGACCAGGGCATCGCCGTCACCAACCATCAGGACTTCTGGCGGACGTCGCTGCAGCAGTACGTGCCGGCCGTGCAGGAGCACCACGTAGGCAGCGTCATGCCGTCGTACTCAAGCGTCGACTGGACGGAGGACGGTGTAGGCAACCCCGTCAAGATGCACGCCAGCAAGGAGCTCATCACCGACGTCCTGAAGGGCTCGATGGACTTCGGTGGCTTCGTGATCAGCGACTGGGAGGGTATTCACGCG
>JAYTHM010000657.1:0-8209 GCA_043732645.1 Frankiales bacterium | reverse complement strand
CGCGGTCCTCAGGGACGAGAACGCCTAGTACGCCGAAGGATCCAAGCTCCTTCCAGAGGGACTCGCACACGTCCCCGTCCCAGGCGGCTCGGATCGTGGCCGGGGTGCAGGCGGTGGCGAGCACCTCGCACAGTCCCTCGCGCAGGGCGACGGCCTCGTCGGGGAGTCCGAAGTACACGTCGGCTACTTCCGGGGCAGGCCGAGCAGGCGCTCGGCGATGATGTTGCGTTGGACCTCGTTGGTACCCGCGTAGATGGGACCCGCTAGCGCGAACTGGAATCCTCTGCTCCACGGGCCATCCAGCTCGGCGTCGGGGCCGAGTGCGTCCATGGCCAGCTCGTGCAGGCGGACGTCGAGCTCGCTCCAGAACAGCTTGTTGAGGCTGGACTCGCCGGCGCGCCCACGGCCGGCCTGTTCGCTGCTCACCTGCGCAAGGGTGAACAGCCGATACGCCTCAGCATCCATCCAGGCCTGCGCGAGCCGGTCCTCGTCGATGCCGGGCATCATGCGCAGCCGCTCGACCGTGGCCGAGTATCGACCGGGCGAGCGCAGGGTCAGGCCTCGCTCGGATCCGGTAGTTGCCATCGCGACACTCCAGCCCTTGCCGACGCCGCCCAAAACTGCGCTGTCGGGCACGAAGACGTCGTCGAAGAAGACCTCCGCGAACCCCTCGTCGCCATCGAGCCGGGCGAATCCGCGGACCGTGACGCCCGGGGTGTCGAGGGCGACCAGGAGGTAGGTGAGGCCGTGGTGGCGCTCACTCGCCGCGTCGGTACGGAACAACCCGAACAGGTGGGTGCAGAACGCTCCTCGGGTGGTCCAGGTCTTCTGGCCGTTGATCCGCCAGCCGCCCTCGACCTTGTCCGCCCTGGACGTCAGCGCGGCGAGGTCGCTGCCCGCGCCCGGCTCGGACCAACCTTGGCACCAGAGGTCCTGGGCAGCGGCCATCCGCGGGAGCAGCGTGTCCTGCTGCTCCTGGGTGCCGAAGCCGAAAAGCGTGGGGGCCAGCAGGAAGATGCCGTTCTGCGTCACGCGCTGCGGGCCGCCGGCGGCGTAGTACTCCTCCTCGAACGCGAGCCACTCCCACACGCTGGCGCCTCGGCCGCCATACACCTGCGGCCAGGAGACGACGGCCCACCGGGCGTCGTACAGCTTCTTCTCCCAGTCCAGGTGGAGGGCGAAGCCCTCGGCGGTGTCGCCGCTTGGCAGCCCTAGGGGCACGTTGGCCTGCAGCCACTCCCGCGCCTCGGCTCGGAAGGCCCGCTCGGCCTCGCTCTCCGTCAGGTACACGGCCAAACGCTACCAAGCAAGCGCTTGGCCAACAACCGCCGTCAGCGGCGGATCCCCTCCAAAAAGACCTTGACGTAGTCCGCGGCCAGGGCGTCATAGCCGTAGGTCTTCGTGGGGACGAACCATCGGGCCGTCAGCCAGAGTCCGTCCCGGAGCAGCGGGTAGACCACCTTCACGGGGACATCACCTCGGAAGACCCCCGACGCGGCGCCCTCCTCGAGCACCTTGATCCATGCGGTCCGGACCGACCGCGCCGAGGTGCGGACGACCGTCAAGCCGTCGGCGGCCTGTAGGTAGCGGGCGTCGTTCTGGTAGATCTCGGTGGCGTGCGGGTGCTCGGCCGAGGTCGCGATGGACGCGTGCACCAGGCCGCGCAGCTTGGTCGCCGGGTCTTCATCGGAGGCGAGAACGGCTTCGTACCGCGCGACCAGGTCATCCATGAAGCTCGACACGATCGCGTCGACGATGGCGTCCTTGGAGGCGAAGTGGTGGTACAGGCTCCCGGACAGGATGCCTACGGCCTCGGCGATCTCACGCACGGTGGTGGCGGCGACCCCCTGCGTGGCGAACAGATCGGCCGCCCGCGCGAGGATGATGTCGCGACGCTCGAGCGGAGCCACCGCGCCAGCCCTGCCCATCGCCGTCCCTCCGTTGACGCCCTACCCGAGGCGATCATACTGTCCCGACCAAGCGCTTGCTACCGAAGGGACGGTCTTGGACACGATTCCCGCGGTCCTGCGGGCGGCAGCAGCGGAGGTCCCGGACCGTGAGGCACTCGTCGTGGTCCCTCAGCGCCTCACCTACGCCGACCTGCTGGCCCGCGTCCAGACGTTCTCCCGAGCCGCCCTCGCGTCGGGACTCGAGCCTGGTGACCGTGTCGCCATCTGGGGTCCCAACACGGTCGACTGGGCTGTGGCAGCCCTCGGCCTGACGGGCATCGGGGTCGTGCTGGTTCCTGTCAACACGCGCTTCAAGGGTGAGGAGGCGCGCTTCCTGCTCGACCACGCGGACGTCTCAGCGCTCTTCGTCAACGACCTGTTTCTCAGTGACCTCCTCGGACAAGATCCCGTGCTGGCGATCGGCAGTCCCGAGGTCCAGGTCGTGCGATCGTCTGCCCTGTCCGCTTTCCTGAGCCGCTCCGGCGACGTCTCACTCGACGTGGTGGAGGCGGCTGCCGTCGCGGTCCGGGCGGACGACCCCAGCGACATCATCTTCACCAGCGGTACGACGGGGCGACCCAAGGGCGCCGTCGCCACCCACGGTCAGAGCGTCCGCCTCTACCGCACGTGGGCCCAAACCGTCGGCGTGCGTGACGGCGAGCGGATGCTGGTCATCGCGCCCTTTTTCCACACCTTCGGCTACAAGGCGGGACTGCTGGCCTGCCTGCTGGCCAGGGCCACATGCGTTCCCCTGCCCGTCTTCGATGTCGATGTCGCCCTCGTGACCATCGCTGCTGAGCAGATCACCGTCGTACCAGGACCTCCGACCCTGTACTCGTCGTTGCTGGAGCATCCCGGGAGGGCAGCGGCCGACCTGAGCTCACTGCGGCTTGCCGTGACCGGAGCGGCGGTCGTGCCGACCGCGCTGATCGCCAGGATGCGCCGGGAGCTCGGGTTCACCGAGGTCATCACGGCCTACGGGCTGACCGAGTGCTGCGGGTTTGCCACCGCCTGCCGTCCCGGTGATTCGGACGAGGTCATCTCCCTCACCTCGGGTCGGGCCGTCGACGGCGTCGAGGTGCGGGTGCAAGCGCTGCCTGGCCATCCGGGCGAGGTGCTGGTGCGTGGCTACGGCGTCATGGGTGGCTACTGGAAGGACCCCGTCGCGACCGCCGAGGCGATCGACGGCGACGGCTGGCTCCACACCGGTGATGTCGGGGTGCTCGACGGCGCGGGCAACCTGCGCATCACCGACCGCCTCAAGGACATGTACGTCGTGGGCGGTTTCAACGCCTACCCCGCGGAGATCGAGCAGGTCCTCGTCCGGCACGAGGCAGTCAGCGAGGCCGCCGTCATCGGTGTGCCTGACGAGCGCATGGGGGAGGTCGGGAAGGCCTTCGTCGTGGCCCGCTCCGGCGCGTTGGTCACCGCCGACGAGCTCATCGCCTGGTGCCAAGTTCGTTTGGCCAACTACAAGGTGCCCCGGTCGGTCGAGCTGGTTGACGTCCTGCCCAAGAACGCTGCCGGCAAGGTCTCCAAGAATGAGCTGCGGCAGCAATGAGGCTGTCGGTCGTGTCCGGCGGTCCGGCGGCGGACCCTAGGACAGCGTTCCGCCGTCGATGGACAGGGCGGCACCGGTGACAGATCGTGCGGCGTCCGAGGCGAGGTAGGCGATCGCCTCGGCGATCTCTTCCGGGTCTGAGAACCCTGGTGGCAGGGGGTTGTAGAGCCGCGCTATCAGCTCGGGGTCGAGGTCGGTCGGCATGGTCGCCGCCACACCGGCCAGCAACGGGGTGTTGATGCCTCCGGGGCAGACGCAGTTGACGCGCACACCGGACTTGGCAAGCTCCAGCGCCATCGATTTGGTGAGCATCACCAGCCCTGCCTTCGAAGCGCAGTACGCCGCGGAGTACGCCTGCCCCCTCAGGCCGGCGACGCTCGCGACGTTGACAATGCTGCCCCTGCGTTCGATCAGGCCCGGTAGGGCTGCCTGACTGACCACGAACGGCGCGGTCAGGTTGACCTCCAGGTGCCGGCGCCAGGTGTCCAGGGTGACGTTGGCGACGTGGTCCAGTCGCACGATCCCGGCGACGTTGAGCACCACGTCGAACGGCCCCTGCTCCGCGACAAGGGCCTGCACGGCGCCTGAGTCGGTGACGTCACACGTGATCACGCCGACGGCCTCGGTCAGGTCCAGACCCACCAGCGAGGCTCCTTCGGAGGCAAAAAGCATGGCCGTCGCCCGGCCCACACCCGAGGCGGCGCCGGTGACCAGGACCCGCCTGCCGGTGAACCTCACAAGTCCCTCAGATGTCGGCTCACATCCCCCTCCTGGTCGAGCAGGAACTGGCGCTCGGTGAAGTGCCAGGTGCTGTCCATGCACGCGAAACTGTCCCGGTAACGGCCCGCGGCGATGGGCTCGAGGGGTCCGTCCGTGACCTGCTGCAGGACCGTGAATGACGACCGGGAGGTGGCGGCGTCACCTTCAACCGTGATGACCGGCCCGGTGACCAGGTGACGGGTTCGAGGCGATCCGTCGTACAGCATCACCATGGCTTGCCACAGTGACGTGATGGCCGGGCCGCCGCGGGCAATCTCGCGACCCTTGTCGTCTGTCAGCCGGGCTTGACCGAGCAGGGAACCGAGGCCGTCGAAATCGCCGGCGTCCATGAGCTCGCAGTAGGTGCCGAGCAGGTTGCGGATCTGTTCGTGAGCGCTGGTGGTCATGTCCCGAAGTCTTCGCGCACCTTGTCGGCGACCCCGAGCAGGTTGAGCTCGAAGGTGTAGCTCTGCTCGAGGCGATAGCTCTTGTGCACGTCCCAGAGGTCAATGGCTGCAAGGGATTCCTTGGCCATCCGCATCACCACGGGGTCCTTGGACGCGACCGTGTCGGCAACCTCGAGCGCCTTGGCTCGCAGCTTGCCCTTGGGGACGACATGCAGGACGCTCCCGAACGCGTGGAGCTCCTGCGCTGTCGCGGTGGCAGACGTGTAGACCATCGCGCGGGCCTTGTGCAGCGGGACGAGTCGCGACAGGTGCGTGGCCGCGCCGAGGGCACCACGGTCGACTTCGGGCAGGCCGAACGTGGCATCGTCTGAGGCGATCACGATGTCGCTGTTGCCGGCGAGCCCGATGCCGCCACCGAGGCAGAACCCCTGCACTGCGGTGATGACCGGCACCGGGCACTCGTAGCAGGCGCCAAAGGCAGCGTGGCAGCCTCGGTTGGCCTCGACCAGCGAGCGGAAGGTCTGGTCCTGCTGGAACTCTTTGATGTCGACGCCGGCGTTGAAGCCGCGGCCCTCCGCGCGCAGCACCACGGCTCGGGTCTGCTGGTGACGCCCAGCCGCCAGGATGGCGTCGGCAAGGTCAAACCAGCCCTGGACGGGAAGGGCGTTGACCGGCGGATAGTCGACAACCACCTCCACGACGCCGTTGTCGTGGGTCTCGGTGCGGATCACAGTGGGGCTCCTAGGGGTGCTGCGAAGAGACGGACACGATCTCGCCCGTCATGTACGACGAGTAGTCGCTGGCGAGGAACACGATGACGTTGGCGACCTCCCACGGCTCGGCCGGCCGGCCGAAGGCCTCCTTGGCCGACAGCTCGACCAGCAGCTCGTCGCTGGTCACCTTGGCCAGGAACGGGTGCATCGCGATCGAGGGGGAGACCGCGTTGACGCGAACCCCGAACTTGGCGGCCTCGAAGCCCGCCGTACGGGTGAGCGCGTTCACGCCGGCCTTGGCGGCGGCATAGTGCGCCTGCCCCTCCTGCGCCCGCCACGCGATGACCGAGGAGTTGTTGACGATCACGCCGTGGCCTTGGGTTTTCATCTGCTGCATCGCTGCCCGCGTGCACCGGAAGGTCCCGTTGAGCGTCACGTCGAGGACCTTCAGCCACTGCTCATCGGTCATCTCGACCAGGTTGGCCGTGCCTCCCAGGCCGGCGTTGTTGACCATGACGTCCAGGCGCCCATGACGTGCAACCGTTGCCCCGATCAGGCAGTCCACCTGGTCCTGCTGCGTGACGTCGCAGACAATGCCTTGCACCCCGAGCTTCTCGGCGGTTGCGGCGAGGCGGCGCTCGTGCCAGTCGGAGATGACGACGATGGCCCCCTCCTCCTGGGCCTTCAGTGCGGTGGCGCAGCCGATGCCGGTACCGGCCGCAGCAGTCACGATGACGACCTTGTCCTTGAGCAGACCGTGGCCGGGGACGTACGACGGGACGGTCACGCCAGCCGCTTCAGAGTCGCTTCGGCTTCGCTCATGATGCGATCGATGAGCTCCTGACAGGAGGGCAGGTCCTCGATCAGGCCTACGACCTGACCGCTCGCCATGACGCCCAGATCTGGTCGCCCGTCGATCATCGCCGCCTTGAGCAGCATCGGGGTGTTGGCTGCCATCACGAGCTGCGACAGCGAGAGCTCGGCGTTCTTGCGCATCGCGAGGCCCTCGGTGATGACGTCCTTCCATGGGGTCCCGCTGAGCTTCTGGAAGGCGAGCGCGTTCTTGCCGGCGCGGGTGAGCCGACCGAGCGTGCGGCTCTGCAGCAACTGCTCGACGAACTCGGTGCGCAGAACGCGGTGCGGCACGCCGTCGACCTCGGTCGTGACAACGGTCTCCGCGACGCCTTTCGAAAGGTAGACCTGCTTGACCTCGTCGCCCACTGTGCTGTCGGAGGTGAGCAGAAAGCGGGTCCCCATCGCGATGCCCTCCGCGCCGTAGGCGAGGGCAGCGACCAGTCCGCGGCCGTCGAAGAACCCGCCTGCCGCGATGACAGGGATGTCGACGGCGTCCACGACCTGGGGCAGCAAGAGAGTGGTCGGCACCTGGCCGGTGTGACCGCCGCCCTCACCGCCCTGCACGAGGACCGCGTCGACTCCCCACGCGGCGACCTTCTCCGCGTGCCGCTTCGCGCCGATCGACGGCATGACGACCATGCCGTGGTCCCTACAGCGCTTAATGAGGTCCTGCTTCGGAGCGAGGGCAAAGGACGCGACCTTGACGCCTTCGCGGGCCATCAACTCGATGAAAAGCACGACGTCGGGAGAGTCGGCCCGAAGGTTCACGCCGAAGTTGTTCTTCGTGCGTGCCTTGGTCTCGGTGATCGCGAGGGCCAGCTCGTCGTAGGACATGACGGCGGCGGCAAGGATGCCGAGCCCCCCGGCATTGGCGGTGGCAGCCGTCAACGTCGAGCTACTTACCCATCCCATTGCAGTCTGGACGATCGGGTACTTCACACCGAACAGCTCGGTGGCGCGGGTCTGCAGAGCACTCACTGCTGGGGGACCTCCTTGTCTCGCAGGTTCTTGGGGTCGAGCACCTCACGGATGAGAGTGAGCTCTTCGTCGCTGGGTAGTCGTGACTCCACCACGGTCTCGATGTGCAGCTCGAACCCGGTCGCCGCCTTGATCTCGTCGACGGTGACGCCAGGGTGCACGCTGACCAGCCGCATGCAGCCGTCAGGACCGCCGAAGTCGAAGACGCCGAGGTTGCTCACGACAACGCGCAGGGGGACGTCGAGACCGCGGTCCTTGCCGACACCGCTGACCATGTCGACCTTTTCCACGAAGACCCGCGTCGAGTGCTTCGGCACCCAGTACGACGTGGGGTGGCTGACCGTGTTTCCCGGTGCGCCCCGGACGCCGAGGAGCTGGTTCTTGGGCTTCTGGAAGTCACCGATGCAGCTGATGTTCTGGTTGCCGAGGCGGTCGATCTGCGAGGCGCCCATCATGACGTGACGCTTGCCGTGCCAGACCAGGTCGAAGATCGATCGGTAGGGGATCCAGGCCTCGGTCGTCACGGGCGGCCGAGCGCCGAGGGCCCATGGGCCGGCCACGAAGGTGGCCTCGCCGTCACTCAGCAGCAGGTCCGGCTCGAAGGTCTCGCGGGCTAGCCGGGCACCGAGCGCGGGGACGAGGGCCATCGGGGACGCCAGGATCTCACCGTCTCCGCGGAACGCCTCAGCACACGCGACCGCACATACCTCGGCGCGGCTGATGCTCGTCATGCCGTCACTGCCTTGCGCTCATCATGGAAGTCCTTGACGGCCTGCTGGTAGTCGGCCTCGCTGCCTTTGAGGAAACGCCCCTCGAAGGCGGTCCAGAGCCCAGGGTCTTTGGCTGAAGCTGCGTACTCCTTCTGGAAAGGCTCGTCGCGCTCATAGTCCGGAACGCACGAGGTGAAGTGCGCACCACCCGGGGCCTCGACGACGCCGGCGACCATCCAGCGGGCGATTCGGCGTCGGGTCAGCTCGCCGAGGTCCG
>JAYTHM010000656.1:0-2426 GCA_043732645.1 Frankiales bacterium | reverse complement strand
GACGCCGACGCCCTGACTGAGGGACTGGCTGGGTGACGACGTAGCCGGCCGGGCCGCTCAGGCGAAGGCAGACAGGCGCTTGTCCTCGACCCGGCCGGCGAGGGCCGGTGCCAGCCCCATCGCGTGCGGGTCGCCACACTGCTGGAGCCACGCCGCCAGCAGCAGGTGCCCGCCCTGGGTCAGGACCGACTCCGGGTGGAACTGCACGCCCTCGACCGGCTTGTCGCGGTGCCGCAGCGCCATGACGATCCCACCCGCGGTCCGCCCGGTGACCTGCAGCTCCACCGGCAGCGTGTCCTGTTCTACCGCCAGCGAGTGGTAACGGGTCGCCGTGAAGGGCGAGGGGAGCGGGTGGAGGACGCCGGCGTGTTGATGGTGGACCTCGCTGGTCTTACCGTGCAACAGCTCGGGCGCGCGGCTGACTGTCGCGCCGTGCGCGACGGCAATCGCCTGGTGCCCGAGGCAGACGCCGAGCAACGGCACGCCCGCGTCCTCGCATGCCCCGACCAGCTCGACCGAGGCGCCCGCCTGCTCCGGTGCGCCCGGCCCAGGCGACAGCAAGACCCCGTCGTAACCGATCACGTCCTTGGCGTTGACGACGTCGTTGCGCACGACGACCGTATCGGCCCCAAGCTGCCCCAGGTACTGCACCAGGTTGAACACGAAGCTGTCGTAGTTGTCGACCACCAGTACCCGAGTCACACCCCCAGGGTACGACGCTCGCCGCTCATCACGCTGGCGGTCCGCGCTGCCCGACGACCCCGCTTCGCCCGACCCAGCACCCGTGACCGCGAGCCTCCTCGATGCCCAACCGTGCGGTTGTTCGTGGTGGGTCAGGCCTTCTTGATGGGAGCCTTCATCGCGGGCGCCTTGGCTACCGGAGGCTTCCTCGCCGGAGCCTTTGTCGCCTGAGCCTTTGTCGCCACTGCTGCCTTGGCCACCGTTGCCTTAGCTACGGCAGCCTTGGCCATGGGCGCGTCCGCAACCGGGGCAGCGGTCTTCTTGACGGGGGGCTTCTTGACGGGGGGCTTCTTTGCGGCGGCCGGGGCCTTCACAGCAGCAGCCGGAGGAGTCGGACCGGATGGAGCAGCACTCTTGGCCTGGGGGGCGCTCGAGGGGACCGACGCGGGCTTGCTCTCACGGGCGGCCTTCGCCTGCTCCTGCTCGACCAACACCCGGCGCAGGACCTTGCCGACCACGGTGCGGGGAAGCTCGGTACGGAACTCGACTAGCTTCGGAACCTTGTACGCGGTGAGGGAGGCCGCGCAGTGGGCGACGACGTCGTCCTCGGTGATCCCCGCGCCAGGGACGCGGACGACGAACGCCTTGACCGTCTCGCCGCGGTACTTGTCGGGGACGCCGACGACGACGACGTCGGCGACGCCGGGCAGGGTGAACAGGACCTCCTCCACCTCGGACGGGTAGATGTTGAAACCGCCCGCGATAATAAGTTCCTTCTTGCGGTCGACGATGGTGAAGAAGCCCTCGTCGTCCATAACCGCGACGTCACCGGTCAGGAGGTAACCGTCGGAGGTGAAGACGCCGTCCTGGTTGTCACGACCCCAGTAGCCGGCAAAGACCTGCGGACCCGCGATGGCGAGCTCGCCGGGCTGACCGACGGGGACGAGCTTGGAGGAGTCGTCCTGCTCGACGATCTTGCACAGCGTGCCGGGCAGCGGCAGCCCGATGCTGCCGGGCTTGCCACCGCCGTTGATCGGGTTGGCGTGGGTCGACGGGGAAGTCTCCGTCATGCCATAGCCCTCGATGAGGACCGCGCCGGACATCGCAGTGAACTGCTCCGCCACCTCGACGGGGAGCTTCATCGCGCCGGACACGCACAGGCGGATGCTGCGCAGGTCGTGATGCCTGGCCTTGGGGCTGTCGGCGATGGCCTTGTAGATCGGCGGGACGCCCGGGAACAGCGTTGGCTGCCACTCGTCAATGGCCTTCAGGACCAGGTTCAGGTCGAAGCGAGGGAGCAGCACCAGGGTGCCGCCGAGCAGGATCGTGTTGGTCATCGCGACAGTCAGACCGTAGGCGTGGAACAGCGGCAGCACCGCGAGGGTGACCTCCTTGCCGGCCTTCGCCTCGGTGTCCCAGAGCCGGTTCATGTACGCGTTCGAGACGAGGTTGCGGTGGCTGAGCATGGCGCCCTTGGATAGGCCCGTCGTACCGCCGGTGTACTGCAGCAGGGCGAGGTCGTCGGGCTCGACCACGGTCTGCCGTGGTTGCGCGGCGGCGCCCTTGAGCAGCGCACCGAAGTCCTTCACGGCCGCCCCCTTGGGCAGCACAGCGGCGATCTCTGCGCGCGCCTTCCTGGCCCTGGCGACGGGCAGCCGCAGCTTGAGCTGGTCGAGCCTTGGCAGGTAGTCGACGAGAGAGGTCGTGATCACGTGCTCAATCGCGGTGTTCTTCTTGACCTTGGC
>JAYTHM010000655.1:0-2440 GCA_043732645.1 Frankiales bacterium | reverse complement strand
ACTCGCGCTCGACGATGGCCCGCAGCCCGGCGGCGTGATCGGCCGTGGACATGGGGTCATCGGCCGCGGTGTAGGCGATGCCATGCCCACCACCGAGGTCGAGCTCGGGGAGCTCGAGGCCGTGCTCGTCGCGGATCGCGGCAAGCAGACCGACCATGCGGTGGGCGGCGAGGCAGAAGCCGTGGGTGTCGAAGATGTGGCTGCCGATGTGGCAGTGGATTCCCACCAGGTCGAGCGAGGGAAGCGTCACGGCCCGACGGCAGGCCTCGGCGGCAGCTCCGCTGGCGAGCGAGAACCCGAACTTCTGGTCCTCCTGGCCGGTCTGGACGTACTCGTGGGTGTGCGCCTCGACGCCAGGGGTGACGCGGATGTAGATGCGCTGCTGGGTCTCCGCTCGGGAGGCGACGGCGGCAAGCCGGACGAGCTCCTCGAAGGAGTCGACGACGACCGTCCCGACCCCGGCTGCGACGGCCCGCTCGAGCTCGGCGACGCTTTTGTTGTTGCCGTGGAACCACAGCCGGGCCGGGTCGAATCCGGCGGCGAGGGCGACCGCGAGCTCCCCGCCGGTGCAGACGTCGAGGCCGAGGCCTTCCTCCTGCACGATCTTCGCGACGGCCTTGCACAGAAAGGCCTTGCCGGCGTAGGCGACGTCGGCGCCCGAGGGCCAGCCGTCGAAGGCGTTCCGCCACGCGCGGCAGCGGGCCCGCAGGTCGTCCTCGTCGAGGACCAGCAGCGGCGTGCCGTGCTCGGCGGCGAGGTCGCGGACGTCGAGGCCACCCAGGGTCAAGACGCCCACGTCGGAACGGGCCGCCGTCGCGGGCCACACCCCGGCGACGAGATCGGATTCCTGCAGGGCCGTCGACAGCACGGTCACATCCGCTCCGGGGCGCTGACGCCGAGCAGGCCGAGGCCGTTCTCGAGCACGACCCGGGTGGCCTGCCAGAGCAGCAGCCGGGGGGCGGTCGTGGGCTCGACCTCAGCGTCGCCCTTGGGCAGCACCTGGCAGTCGTCCCAGTACCGCTGGGCGGACTTGGCGACTTTCTCCTCGAGGTAGCGCGCGACCCGGTGCGGCTCGCGCAGCTCCGCGGCGGTCGCCACGACGCTCGGGAACTCCGCGAGGGCGAGCATGAGCTCGTTTTCCCGCGGGTGGGTCAGCAGCGCCACGTCCCCCCCGGCCTCGAGGCCCAGGTCAGCCGCGTTGCGCAGGACGGAGGCGGCCCGCGTCGCGGCGTACTGCACGTACCAGACGGGGTTGTCACTCTTGGCCGAGGCCCACAGGTCGAGGTCGATGTCGATCTGGCTGTCCGCGCTGGAGCGCACCAGCGCGTAGCGGGCGGCGTCCACACCGATCGCGTCGACGAGGTCCTCGAGCGTGATGATCGTGCCGTTTCGCTTGCTCATCCTCAGCGGCTCGCCGTCGCGCACGAGGTTGACCAGCTGGCCGATGGGGATCTCGAGGTTCACGCCCGGGGTGTCACCGAAGGCGGCGCACATGGCCATCATCCGGCCGACATAGCCGGAGTGGTCGGCGCCCAACATGATGATGACCCGGTCGAAGCCGCGCTCGCGCTTGTCGAGGTAGTAGGCAAGATCACCCGAGATGTACGCCGGCTCCCCGTCGCTCTTGATGACGACCCGGTCCTTGTCATCGCCAAACTGGGTCGTCCGCAGCCACTCGGCACCGTCCTGGACGTACATGTGGCCAAGGCCGCGGAGCCGCTCGATGGCCCGGGTGACCGCGCCGCTCTCGTGCAGGGAGTTCTCGTGGAAGTAGACGTCGAAGTCGACCCCGAAGTCGTGCAGGGAGGCCTTGATCTCCTCGAACATCAGCGAGACGCCCCGGTCCCGGAAGACCTCCTGCGGGTCGCCCTGGCTGAGCACGTCAGGCACCTGCTCGGTGACCCTTTGGGCAATCTCGGCGATGTAGCCGCCGCCGTAGCCGTCCTCGGGGGCGGCCTCGCCCCGGGCGGCGGCAAGCAGCGATCGCGCGAACCGGTCGATCTGCGCGCCGTGGTCGTTGAAGTAGTACTCCCGGGTGACCTTCGCACCGCTGGCCTGCAGCAGTCGGGCCAGGGCGTCGCCGACAGCCGCCCACCGGACGCTGCCCAGGTGGACCGGACCGGTGGGGTTGGCGCTGACAAACTCCAGGTTGATGTTCTGCCCGGCCGTCACCGCGTTGGTGCCGTAGGCCGCTCCGGCCGCCAGGATCTCGCCGACGACCTGCCCGAGGGCGTCGCCAGAGAGCCAGATGTTGAGAAACCCCGGGCCTGCGACCTCGACGCTGTCGATTCCTTCCACACGCTCGAGCTGGGCCTTGATCAGGGCCGCGACATCCCGCGGCGGCAGCCCCGCCGGCTTGGCCAGCTGCAGCGCGACGCTGGTCGCGTAGTCGCCGTGCCCCTTGCCCTTCGGGCGCTCCACGGAGACCTCGGCGGGAACC
>JAYTHM010000654.1:0-2441 GCA_043732645.1 Frankiales bacterium | reverse complement strand
ACCTAAGGGTCGACGGACCCGCGCGGCCGCCCTGGACCATCTGGGCGTGACCGAGCTGGTGGTCCCGAGGAGCACCATCCGCGAGCAGATCCGGATCGGCGACCAGGTCGCGGACACCACCAGGTCGAGGTCCTCACGGCGGCTCGCCAGGCTGCGGCACAGGTCAGCGTCGAAGCCGCCACGGGTCACGTAGGTTGCGGTGAGGGTCCAGTGGGGCACATTGACGGGGTGAGCACATCCACCCTTGTCGTCTGGGACGACGCCTTCACCAGCTACGACTTCGGGCCGAGCCACCCGATGCGGCCGCTGCGGCTCGAGCTCACGATGTCGCTGGCCCGCCAGCTCGGCGTCCTCGACGGGGTCGAGGTCAGGGCCCCGCGGCCGGCCACGAACGACCTGCTCGAGCTCGTCCACGACCCGCTCTACGTCGCTTCGGTACGTCGCGCCCCCGACGACCTGCTCGGCCGGCTGTCTTTGCGTTGGGGTCTGGGGACCGGCGACAACCCGGTGTTTCCGCAGATGCATGAGGCGTCCGCCATGATCACGGGCGCGTCGGTCGACGCGGCGCGGGCGGTCTGGGAGGGCACCCACCAGCATGCCGTCAACCTGTCGGGTGGACTGCACCACGCGATGCGCGACCGCGCCTCCGGCTTCTGCGTGTACGACGACCCGGCCGTCGCCATCGCCTGGCTGCTGGCCGCGGGGGCTCAGCGGGTCGCCTACGTCGACGTCGACGTGCACCACGGCGACGGCGTACAGGCTGCTTTCTACGACGACCCGCGGGTTCTCACCGTGTCGGTGCACGAGAGCGGCCGGACCCTGTTTCCCGGCACCGGCTTCGCGGACGAGATCGGCACCGGCCCAGGAGTCGGTACGTCGATCAACCTGGCCCTTCCCGCGGGCACCGGTGACGCCGACTGGTTGCGGGCCTTTCACGCGGTCATACCGCCGGTGCTCCAGGCGTTCCGACCTCAGGTCCTGGTGACCCAGCACGGCTGCGACACCCACGCGCTGGACCCACTGGCCAATCTCCAGATGAGCATCGACGGTCAGCGAGTCGCCTATCGGGCGCTGCATGCCCTGGCCCACGAGCTGTGCGAAGGTCGCTGGGTCGCGCTGGGCGGCGGCGGCTACGAGCCGGTGCAGGTCGTCCCGCGCGCCTGGACGCACCTGCTGGCGGAGGTCGCCGGCACGAGCGTCGACGGAGCGACGCCCGACGACTGGCGCGACCAGGCGGCCGAGCTCGGCGGGGAGCTCGCGCCCACCTCCCTGACCGACGGTGCCACCGGGGCCTGGAGCCCGTGGGCGCCGAGGGGGGACCCGGGCGACTTCGGCGGGAGCCTCGATGCACCCCTCGACGCGCCGCCGAGCCGGCTCGCCCAGGCCGTTGACGCCGCGGTCGTCGCGACCCGGACCGCCAGCTTCGGTCACCTGGGACTGGATCCCGAAACACCATGCCTGTGAGAACTCGTGGGGAGGCGCGCCGCAGTTGGGCCGAACGGGTGACTATCTGCGTCCCACCCGTCCCGGTAGCATTACCACGCTCGTGCGTGTCCAGTGCCCTCGGTGGGGAAGCCGGGAGCCGCGCTCGGTGTCCAGCGGCTGGTGTGCCGAACAAGTGTGTGTGCTTATGAGCCAGGGCCAGGACCGACCGACGAAGCTGTCGGAGATGCACTTTTTCACCGTCGCCGAGGTGGCTGAGGTGATGCGCGTGTCGCGGATGACCGTCTACCGCCTCGTGCACGCCGGCGAGCTCGCCAGCGTGCGGGTTGGCCGGTCGTTCCGGGTGCCGGAGCAGGCTGTCCACGACTACCTGCGCGGGGCTTACACCGAGGCTGGCTGAAAGGCTGGCTGAAAGGCTGGCTGAAAGGCTGGCTGACAAGCCGGCTGGGGCCCGACCCGGACTACCCGTAGAGTGAGCTTTCCGTAGACGATCTGAGCAGGGGTAAGACGTGGGTTCCGTCATCAAGAAGCGCCGCAAGCGGATGGCCAAGAAGAAGCACCGCAAGTTGCTGAAGAAGACCCGCGTCCAGCGCCGCAACAAGAAGTAGCACCAAGTAGCCTTCCGGGGCGGTCCACATCGAGGTGGGTCGTCTGCAAGGGAGGTCCGCTGTGTACCTGACGTTCCTGTCCGACCTGGGCCTTGAGGATGCGTCGCTCGGAGTGTGCAAGGGCGTTATCGCCCGCATCGCTCCTGGCGTCACGGTCCTGGATGTATTGCACCTCGTGAGCGTCCAGGACGTCGAGCACGGCGCCGGGGTGCTCGCGAGCGCCCTGCCCTACCTGCCGGCTCCGGCGGTGCACCTCGCGCTCGTCGACCCGTTCCGCACTGTTCCCGCTCGCGGTATCGCGGTCCGGACCGCGGATGGCTCCACCTTCGTCGCGCCCGACAACGGACTCACCAGCCAGGCCTGGCAGGCCGCGGGCGGCGCCGTCGAAGC
>JAYTHM010000653.1:0-2442 GCA_043732645.1 Frankiales bacterium | reverse complement strand
AAGTGCCGCTACCTCATGTCGCCCTGAGTCGCGCGAGGCAGCAGATAACAACCCGTTGGTCACCTCACAGCGGGCTCCCAGGATGAGGCGGTCGTGCTTGCCGGCACTGCTACCCGGGCGAGCTTCGGACCAGACTCTGGCTCGTGCGACTCTCGTGACGCGACCCCGACACGACCCCAACCCCAGCTGCACTCCAGTCGCACTCCAGCCCATCCACCGAACCCTTCCAACACCTGAATAGAAACAATCTCCCCCCTCCCAAATAACCACCACTGACCTTTCCTTACCGCACTTCACCTTACCGCTCCCATTCACCACACCGCCAAAAACCTAAACTCCAGATCAGCAGACATGTGCATTCTGTGAATGTACGGTGCGTTCCAGCGCGGGACGTTTCTGGAACGGGGTGACGGCGGTGTTGAGTTCGGCCAAGATCGGGACGAGCTCGTGGCGGTACTACACCGACTGCGTCGCCTGCCGCGCCACTGAGTACTACCTCGGTGTGGGGGAGGCCCCGGGCCGTTGGCACGGCCGGGGTCTGGAGCAGCTCGGTCTGGCACTGGGTGCGGTGGTGACCGAGCAGCAGCTCGAGGCGCTGTTCGCGCGTGGCCTACACCCGGCCACCGGTGACCGGCTCGGCCGGGCCTGGCGGAACGACGGCGTCACCGGCTTTGACATGACCTTCTCCTCGCCCAAGAGCGTCAGTGCCCTGTGGGCGTTGGGTTCTGACGAGATGGCCGGAGCCGCGATGGACTGCATCGGGCGGCGGTGAAGGCCGGGCTGGCGTATCTGGACTCGCACGCAGGGTTGTCCCGTCGTGGGACGGACGGGTTCGAGCAAATCCAGACGGATGGGCTGGTCGCGGCGTTGTTCGATCACCGGACCAGCCGCGCGGGCGACCCGCAGCTGCACACCCACGCCCTGGTGCTCAACAAGGTCCGCTGCGCCGACGGCAGGTGGCGGACGCTGGATGCGACCGAGCTGTTTCATCACAAGAAAAGCGCCGGCATGATCTACCAGTCCGCGCTACGAAATGAAATGAATCAGCGCCTCGGGGTGCTCTTCGAGCAGGTGAATGAGCACGGCCAAGCCGAAATACGCGGCGTCCCCACCGAGCTGCTCAAAATGTGGAGCAAAAGAACCGCCGCGATCGATATTGAGGCGCTCCCGAAAATCACCGAATACGAGAAACTGTTGGGCCGCACACTGTCCCGGGCGGAGCGGGCCACGGTGATGAAGACCGCCGTGCTCAAGACCCGCCCGGGCAAGACCCACCCCGAAGGCTCGGCGCTCCACGCCACGTGGGCTGAGGAAGCCGCCCGAGCAGGCTGGACCCCCGAACGCCTTGGCGACCACGTCCCCACACCCGTCCGGTCAGCGCCGGCACAGAGCGAAGCCGAAACGCTGCCCAGGTCGGGGAGACAGCCTTGCCCACCGATCCCACCGATCCCGCCGAAGGCGAGCCGAGTCTTGCCCACACGCTCGCGGCAGTCTTGCCCACGAACCACAGCGAACCTGAGCGGACCGGAGCTGCAGACGGGGCGCTGGTGCTGGCGGGGTTGCAGGCCGCGGGCCTGCGGCGGGCGGTGTTCTCCCGCGCGGACGTCGCCGGCCAGATCGCCGCCCGCCTCCCCACCACCGGGCTGTCGGCCGTCGAGGTGGTGGCGCGGGTCGAGCAGCTCACCGACCTTGCCCTCGCGCTGACGGAGGCGGTGCCGGTGGGTGCGCCGGTCCGGGGTGTCACCCCCCGGGCGTCTGATCCCCGGTACGCGACCGTCCAGGTGCTGTCCGCGGAGGCCCAAATACTCAACCTCGCCGAGCAGGGCCGGTTGGGTGGGTACGGCCGCATCCCCCACCAACTCAGCACCGCCGCGGCTCACATCGGACGGCTCGACGCCGACCAGCAGCTCGCCCTCGCCAGGCTGACTGGGGGTGGGGACTTCCTGTCCGTCCTCACGGCGCCGGCCGGGGCGGGTAAGACCGCCACCCTCGGCGCCACCACGCTGGCCTGGCAGCAGGCCGGGTACCGGGTCATCGGGCTCGTCCCCTCCGCCCGGGCCGCGGCTGAGTTGGCGGCTGCGACGGGCGGCCGGACCGACACTCTCGCCAAATGGCTGCACAACCAGACCCGCCTCACCCAGCTCCCAGCGGCGGAGCGGGCCTGGACGTCTCTGGATGGACTGGACCGTCCTGATCCTGGACGAGGCCTCGATGGCCTCCACCCTCGACCTGGACACCCTCACCCGCCTCGCCGGCCAGGCAGCCTGCAAGGTCGTGCTCGTGGGCGATCCTGGCCAGATCGGCGTCATCAACGGCCCCGGCGGGATGCTCGCCGCCCTCGCCCACGCCGGCCACGGCATCGAACTCGGCCAGATCCACCGCTTCACCGTCGAGTGGGAACGCCAAGCCACCCTGCAGTTGCGTAAGGGCGACCCCACCATC
>JAYTHM010000652.1:0-8278 GCA_043732645.1 Frankiales bacterium | reverse complement strand
TGGCCAGCGCGACGGTCTCCGCCGGGCTGGCCGTCGCCCTTGCGGCGATGCCCACGAACTTGCCGGCGTTCCGGCTCGCCGTCGTGGGGATGGGCAAGTGCGGTGGCCGGGAGCTCAACTACGTCAGCGACGTCGATGTCGTGTTTGTGGCCGAGCCGGTCGACGGAGCCGACGAGCAGGCCGTGCTCCAGGCAGCCACCGGCGTTGCCCGGATGATGATGCAGGTCTGCGCCCAGGTCGCTTGGCCGGTCGATGCCGGCCTGCGGCCGGAGGGGAAGGCGGGGCCACTGGTCCGCACCCTCGCCAGCCACCGAGCCTACTACCAGCGGTGGGCCAAGACGTGGGAGTTCCAAGCCCTGCTCAAGGCCCGGCCCATCGCGGGTGACCTGGCGCTCGGACAGGACTACCTTGCCGTCCTCGCGCCCCTGGTCTGGAGTGCCGGTGAGCGACCGGGCTTCGTCGAGGACGTACAGGCCATGCGCCGCCGGGTGGAGTCCACGTTGCGCGCCGGCACCGCCGGCCGAGAGGTCAAGCTCGGACCAGGTGGCCTGCGGGACGTGGAGTTCTCAGTACAGCTGCTCCAGCTGGTGCACGGTCGTGCTGATGACACGATCCGCTCCGGAACCACCTTGGTCGCGCTCGACCAGCTCGCCGCCGGTGGCTACGTGGGCCGGGAGGACGCGCGACATCTCGCTGAGGCCTACCGGTGGCTGCGGACCGTCGAGCACCGGCTGCAGCTGTACCGGCTGCGGCGTACGCACCTGCTCCCGCCCGACGACGACGAGGTGGCGATGCGCCGGCTGGCCCGGTCGGTCGGCTACCGCGGTGACGTCCTGCCGACGTTCCGTCGGGAGCGCTACGGCCACTTCCAGGAGGTGCGCCGGCTGCACGAGAAGCTCTTCTACCGGCCGCTGCTCGCCGCCGTCGCGCGGCTGCCTGCCTCCGACGCGCGGCTGACCCCGGAGGCTGCCCGGGAGCGCCTGGTCGCGTTGGGGTTCGCCGACCCGAAAACTGCCTTGCGTCACCTGGAGGCCCTCACCGAGGGCGTGTCCAGGCGGGCCGCAATCCAGCGGACGCTGCTGCCGGCGATGCTCGGCTGGTTTGCCGACGCGGCCGACCCTGACGCTGGGCTGTTGTCGTTCCGGCAGGTCAGCGACGCCCTCGGGACGACCCCCTGGTACCTCCGGCTGCTGCGGGACGAGGGCACCGCCGCCGAGCGCCTGGCCCGGTTGCTCGCCTCGTCCCGCTACGCAGCCGACCTGTTCGTCCGGGCCCCTGACGCCGTACGGCTGCTCGCCGACGACACGGCCCTCGTGCCACGTCCACGTGAGTCGCTCGAGCAGGCCTTCCTGGCCGTTGCCCGCCGCCGTGACGACTGGGAGCCAACTGCCGTAGCGATCCGCAGCCTCCGGCGGCACGAGCTGCTGCGGATCGCCTGCGCCGACTTGCTCGGCCTCGTACCTCGCGTCGGCCAGGCTCTGTCGGACGTGTCCGCAGCCACCATCGCTGCCGCCCTGGAGATCGCCACCCGCAAGGTCGAGGTGGAAAGCCGCGGGCCGCTGCCGATGCACCTGGCCGTCATCGCGATGGGTCGTCTCGGCGGCGCTGAGCAGGGCTACGGCTCGGACGCCGACGTGTTGTTCGTGCACGAACCGGTCGGGGGGGCCACGGAGTCGCAGGCCGCCGCGGCGGCCCGTGACGTCGCCAACGAGCTGCGCCGGCTGCTCGCGCTGCCCGCCCCTGACCCGCCGCTGCTCGTCGACGCCGACCTCCGCCCGGAGGGACGGCAGGGCGCGCTGTCGCGCAGCTTGGCGTCCTACCAGGCCTACTACGCCCGCTGGGCGCACGTGTGGGAGTCGCAGGCGCTGCTGCGGGCGGCGCCGCTGGCCGGCGACCCGGACATCGCAGCGACCTTCCTGGCCGCGATCGACCCGGTGCGCTACCCCGCCGGCGGGCTCACCGACGAGCAGCTCATGGAGGTACGCCGCATCAAGGCCCGGGTCGAGGTCGAGCGCCTGCCGAAGGGTGCGGACCGCACCCTCGCGCTGAAGCTGGGGATCGGGGGGCTCGCCGACGTGGAGTGGACCGTGCAGCTGCTGCAGCTCCAGCACGGGGCCGAGGTGGCGGCACTGCGCACCCCCATGACCCTGCCGGCACTGCGGGCGGCGGCTCAGTCTGGGCTGCTCGGCGCCGAGGACGCCGACACTTTGCAGCAGGCGTGGACGCTGACCTCGAAGGTCCGCGACGCCCTGGTCCTCGTGCGCGGCAAGGCCACGCCGTCCCTGCCGTCCAGCGGCCGGGAGCTGGCCGGGGTCGCCCGTCTGCTTGGCTACCCTGCGGGGGCACAGGGGGACTTCCTGGAGGACTACCGGCGGCTGACCCGGCGGGCCCGTCAGGTTGTCGAGACCGCCTTCTACGGATAGGGACCAACAACCGATGAGTGTGCGCAACGTGCCTGTTGCCGAGACCCGTTTCCTGCTGCGCGAGCATGGCGCCGGCAGCGGCGTGCCCGTCCTGCTGCTGCACGGGGTGCCCGAAACCTCCTCGCTGTGGCGGGCGGTTGCCCCCGGTCTGGCCCTCGGCCGACGGGTGCTCGCGCCCGACCTGCCCGGCCTCGGTGGCTCGTCGTACAGCGGGCCTTATGACGTCGCTTCGGTGGTCCGCCAGATCGCGGCCCTGCTCGAGCAAGAGCTTCCCGGGCAGCGGGTCGATGTCGTCGGCCACGACTGGGGCGGCTCGGTCGCCCTCGGCCTGGCCGGCCATCGCCCCGGCCTGGTGCGTCGGCTCTGCGTGGCCAATGCGCCGTACCGGCAGGTCAACCTGATGCGCGCCGCGCACATCCCGTTCTTCTCGCTCCCCTTCGCGCCGGAGCTGCTGTTCAAGCTGGGCGGCAAGCGCGTCGTCGACATGATGTTCTCGTTGGGGTGGACCTCGCCCGCAGAGCTCGACCCGGAGGTCCGTGCGGAGTACATCGCGGCCTACACCGACCCGGCGCGCGTCTCGGCAATGCTGGGCTACTACCGGGCCGCGACCTGGCCGCGGTTGGCAGCCCTGCTCACCCGGCGCCAGGTCAACGGACCGCCGCGCGTGCACGCCGAGAAGATGCTCGTCCTGTGGGGGGCCGCGGATCGGGTGCTGCCGATCTCGACGGGTGAGTCCGTCGTACGCGATCTCGGGCCGAGTTGTGAGATGGTCACGATCCCCGGTGCGGGCCACTTCGTCATCGAGGAGGCCCCGGAGCTGGTGCTCGACACCCTGCGCGAGTTCCTCGCCGACCCGGCACCATTGACCGTGACGCCGGCCAACCCAGCGACGGCCGAGGCCAAGCAAGCCCCGGCCAAGAAGGCCCCTGCGAAGCGGGCAGCAGCCAAGAGGGCCCCAGCCCCAGCCCCGGGACGTCCTCGCACCTGAGCGTGGGTCCCCTTGAGTTTCAAGGACCTCCCGAAGACGAGGGCTACGGGCGGGCCGAGGTACGGCGCCAGAGCTGGGCGCGGACGTCGCCTGGCCGGTCGACCCAGAGGGGCGCGAAGTTGCGCAGGGCGTAGTCCTGCGTGGGGGCTGTCCACTCGACGGTGTGGGCGGGGTCGCGGTAAAGCAGCAGGAAGTCGGCGCGGGTGAGCTGCGCGACCGTTTCTGCCTGCCAGCGCGTGTCGGCGAGGAAGCCCGCCGGGTAGAAGCTGCGGGTGTGTGGCCAGTGGATGTTCCACGTCAGAGCGACCCCCCGGCCGTCGACCCAGGCCGGGCAGGTGGCGCTTGGATCGGACAGCACATCGGCGGCGACCGCGAGGCTGATCGCCTCGTAGAACACGCAGCTGCCAGGCGGCACGAGGCGACCCGCCTCGCGCAGGTCGCCCTGGCCGGAGTAGCCGGAGTCCTCCATGACGGACAGGGCAGCGAAGGCCACCACCACCGCGAGGCCTGTTGCCCGGAACTGTGCCCGCAACCGGGGCGCCTCCACCAGCCGGCTCAGCAGCAGCGCGAGCGCGGGAACCAGGAACGCGCCGTAGTGCGCGAAGTACGACGGTGATGTGAGGAACGCAAAGCCGCCGAGCCCCCCGACGAAGACCCACAGGCTGGTCGCCGACTGCGGGGCCTTGCGGTGCGTGAGCACCCCGAGGCCGAGTACGACGGCCAGCAGCGCCGCCGTCAGGGCCAGCGACACCAGATGGGGCACGACGGTGTCCAGCTCCCGGACGAGCCCGCCTGGGGTGCCGTCTGCCGGTCGCGCCAGCTGCGTGATGACGAGGTCGTGCCAGAAGGCTGACGGCGCGAGCACGAAGAACGGCAGCAGCAGGACGGCGCTGCCGAAGGCCAGGCCACCGACCAGCGGTCGGACCAACGCCCGCCGCCCGCTCAGGACGAGCCAGATCAGCACGCCGGCGATGTAGGCGCCGGCGAAGACCTTGACGCCCGCGCCGGCGCAGAGCAGGACGCCGGCCAGCACGGCGTACCGGGAGGTCTGTTGGAGCAGGCACAGGACGGCCAGCAGGCAGAACAGGTTGACCAGTGGCTCGAGCAGCAGGGTGTGCTCGGCGATGACGGCGTTGGGCATGACGGCGTAGACGGCTGCTGCCAGCAGCGCCGGCCGCTCCGTCCGGGAGGGGAGCCGGAGCGCGAGGCGGTGGACGAGCAGGACGTTGGCCACAGCGACGCCCACGATCAGGACGCGCGCCGACGCCATCCCCACCGGGTCGCCGAAAACCGCCCCCACCGCCACGAAGGGAAGCAGCAGCAGGGACGTCACCGGCGGGTGCAAGATCGTGAAGTCGGCGTAGGGGAGCAGCCCGTGGAGTATCGCCTTGGCCGCGCCGTAGTAGACGCCGTCGTCGACCTCCAGCACCCCCAGGAAGGAGTGCGGGCGGGCCCAGGGGTAGACCCTCAGGACGACGGCAACGACGACGACGAGCCCCGGCAGCCGCCGGGTGCGGGTCCTCCCGGGCGCGGGCGTGGTCCTCGCATCGACCTGCGTGCCCACCCGAGGACCGTAGCAGTGGGCTCACCGCGAGCTACCGACCTGCTGGCAGCCCTACGTCGGTCTCGGGCGTTCGCCGCGCTTGAGCAGGCGGGCTGCTCCCGGGATGCCGCCGAGCAGGGCTCCGACGTCGGCGACCGTGCCGTCCAGGTGGTCGACCTGGACCCCGAGCTGGGCCACGACGGGGACGAGCCCCTCCAGCTGGGCGAGTGCCGGCAGCAGGTCAGCCTCGACCACGGCCATCAGGGCGGGTACGGCGCGGACCGCGCTGGTCGCCTCACCCACCAGGCCGGGGTCGAGCCCCCTGGCTCCGGTGAGCAGGGCGCCGAGGTCCTCCACCAGGCGGGCGACGGCCTCCACGGGCAGAGCACCGATTGAGGCCACGGCTGGTTGGACCGACGCAAGGGTTTCCGACGCGTCGGCCGCGATGCGGTCGACCTTGCGGGTGAGTGCGTCGGTCCGCTTGAGCACGCTGCCCATCTGTTCGGTGAGCTCGTCGGCCGTGTCGAGCACGCCCTCGATGCGCGCGCTCAGCAGATCCGCGTTGGTCAGCATGACGTCGAGGCGGGCGGGGATGCCTTCGACGGCGTCCAGGAGCAGCAGCGCCCGGGTGGCCACGGTCGACAGCTGATCGACGAGGCGCTCAAGGCTGTGCACCGCCGTGAGCGGGAGCCGGACGATCGGGCCGACGGCACCTGCGAGGTGTCCCAGCACTGGCTCTCCTGCCTCGGGTCGGACTGGCCGCAACCTATCCACAACGTGCGCGGACGCTCAGACGCGGCTGCTGGCTGCAGGGCCCGGTGAGCGCCAGTCAACCTCGTACCAGCCGGCTTTCGCGCGGGAGGTCCCTCCGCGATGGCAACGGGGCCGCGAGTCCGTCATCCTGACGACGTGGAACCGTCAAAGCCCTGCGCCGCCTGCGGCCGGGAGATCACGTGGCGCAAGAAGTGGGCCCGCGACTGGGACCAGGTCCGCTACTGCTCGGACGCGTGCCGCCGCCGGCGTACGACGCCGCAGGACACCCGTCTGGAGGCTGCCGTCCTGGACCTGCTCGCCTCCCGCGCCCGAGGAGCGACCATCTGCCCGTCCGAAGCTGCCCAGGCCGTCGGCGGCGAGCAGTGGCGGGCGCTGATGGAGCCGGCTCGTGCCGCTGCCCGGCGCCTGGTCGCCAGCGGCCAGGTGGAGATCATCCAAGGTGGGCGGGTCGTGGACCCCTCCACTGCCAAAGGCCCTATCAGGGTGCGTCGCACCGGCTGAGTCCGTAGCCGCCTGAAGCAGACCGGAGCGCTTCCAGGTCAGCGGCCGGCGGCGACCGCGTCGCGGAGGGCGGTGAGCAGGACCGCCGCGTCGTCGTACTTTCCGCTACGGGCCAAGGCCCTCATTAGCAGGGCGGCCAGGGTGCCGGGGAGCTCTCGGGGTGGCACGTCGTCGCTCGACAGCACCACCCCACCGACGATGTGCTGCAGTCGCGGGCGACCCTCGGCGGGGATGCTCAGCAGCTCCTCCCCTTCCCCGACGACGGTCGGCACGGCAGCCCGGAACAGGCCGCCCGCGTGGCCGAGCCGCACGGGCAGGACCGCCGACAGCTGGGCGAGGACCGCCGCCGGTCCGAGGGCGCTCAGGCAACCGACGAGGACCTGCTCCACCGCGAGGTGGTCGGTGGGGTCGACGAAGTCGCTCACCGCAGCGGGAGCACCAGCGAGGGCACGATGGGGGTGCTCTCACCGACCTTGCGCACCGCCGTACCGGAGGTGAAGAACTCAAGGGTGTGGGCACCCCACATCCACTCCTGAGCGAACCACTCGACGCCGGTCACGCCGGTGGCCTGGACCCGCTCGGCCTCGGACTGCATGCGGCTCAGGGCGAGCTCCCGGGCGTCGTAGTAGCCCTGCGTCCACTGCGGCATCTCGACGTTCTGGCCCATCTGCTTCATGGACTGCAGGAAGCCCTGCGCCGCCACGTGGTAAACGCAGACGCCCATCACGAACTCCACGGGGACGTGCCCGGTGGACAGCAGCGTGTAAAAGTCCTGGACGTTGAGGTGGCTGGTGAAGGGGGCACCATCTGGCCGGCGGAACGTGCCGGGCGCCGTCTTGCTGCGGACCGACGTACCGACCGCGATGAACTCGATGTGCTCCGCCGACAGGCCGTGCTGCCGGAAGGACAGCTGCACGCCCACCACCCCGTCGGCGTGCACCTGCGCAGCCTCGGACAGCATCCGACCCATCGCGTTGAACCGGGCGGTGTACATCGCCTGCGTGAGCACCTGCAGCTCCGTGCTCTGGCGCAGGTTCTGGGCCTGCCAGCCGATATGGAACACCGAGCTGCCCATGACGAACTCCAGCGGTTCGAAGCCGGCGGCGTCGAGGAGCGCGAACTCACTCACCGACAGATCGCTCGTCCACACCCGCTCTACCTCGGCCAGCCTTGCGGATGCGATCTGGTCTGGCTGCATGAGCGCTGCTCCTCGAGTGTTGGGTTGCTGCCCAGCATGTCCCATCGGGCCCGGTGCCGGCGCGCTGGCGCTGCAGTGCCCGAGCGGGCGGTCGGACACCGTGGCCGTCCAGGTCTGGTCTGGAGCCGTGGCGGCCGGGCCTTCTCGCCGCTGTTTGCCCTGCATACTTGCGATCTCACCCCCGGAGCAGCTCGGTTCAGCGCCACCGACGCGACCGAGCTCGAGCTCGAGCTCGAGCTGAGCGGTCTGCTGCGGGTCCGCCACACCCTGCGCAACGACGGCACCGAGGCCTATGCCCTGCACGAGCTCGCGTGCGTGCTGCCGGTGCCGAACCGGGCCTCGGAGCTGCTGGACCTTACCGGTCGTTGGCTGCGCGAACGCCACCCGCAGCGGTACCCGTTCGTCCTCGGCACCTACCTCCGCGAGGGGCGGCACGGACGGACCGGCCATGACGCGACGCTGCTCCTGTGCTCTGGTACCCCCGGTTTCGGCAACCGCAACGGCGAGGTGTGGGGCGTCCACCTCGGGTGGAGCGGGACCACCTGAGCTACGCCGAGCGCGGTCCTGCCCAGCAGGTGGTGCTCGGCACCGCCGAGCTGCTTTCTCCGGGTGAGGTCGTTCTCAGGCCCGGGCAGGCGCATACCTGCCCGTGGACGTTCGCGGCGTACAGCGGTGTTGGTCTGGACGGGATCTCCCGGTCGTTCCACCGCTTCCTGAGGGCGCGCCCGACGCACCCCCCCTGCGGACAGACCGGTGGTCCGCAACACCTGGGAGGCCGTCTACTGCAACCTTGACCTGGCGACGCTGAAGGCTCTCGCCGACGGCCGGCCGTCTGTGCACGCCCAGACTCT
>JAYTHM010000651.1:0-2446 GCA_043732645.1 Frankiales bacterium | reverse complement strand
TGGCGGTACTGTTCCTGGTCTTCAACGAGGGCTACCTCGCCACCGGCGACGGCGACCCGGTGCGCGCCGAGCTCACGGGCGAGGCCATCCGGCTGACGAGGGTCCTGCGCCAGCTGCTCCCCGAGGAGCCGGAGGTGGCAGGTCTGCTCGGGCTGCTGCTGCTCACCGAGGCCCGGCGTGAGGCCCGCGTGCGGAGCGGGCAGCTGGTCCCGCTCGGCGAGCAGGACCGCGCCGGCTGGGACCACGCGCTGATCGCCGAGGGCCACGACATGGTCCGCGAGTGCCTCGCCATCAACCGACCCGGCCGTTACCAGATACTCGCCGCGATCAACGCCGTCCACACCGACGCCCCCACCGCGTCGGACACGGACTGGTCGCAGGTGGTCGCACTGTACGACCAGCTGACCCAGCTCGACCCGTCGCCGATCGTCGCCCTCAACCGCGCAGTCGCGGTCGCGCAGCTGGACGGCCCGGAGGTCGCCCTCACCCTGGTCGACCGGCTGCCGCTCACGGGCTACCACGCATGGCACGCTGCTCGCGCTGACATGCTCCGCAGGCTCGGCCGAACCGCCGAGGCGAAGGAGTCGTATGACGCCGCGATCGCCGCCACCCAGAACTCCGCCGAGCGCGCTTACCTGAGCAGGAAGCGCGGCGAGTTGGTCTGAGCCGTCCTACCATTCGGGCATGAGGCCGGGCCAGTCGTTGTCGCGCTGGTGACCTTCCGGGAAGTCGGAGGCTGAGCCGAAGCGTCGCACGGGCACGGGCACGGGTGCTCGGCGCGACCTTGGCCTCCAAGGCCAGGTCGCGAAGCCACACCCCGACCGGTTGGGTGACGGAACTGCCGGGGGCCGGCTCGCCCTGCTCGAGAGATCGCGTTTCGGAGGGCTCTGGCGGGTGTCTTGGGCCGCTGCCTGACCGTTTCATCGGCTACTGCCCGTTCGTTTGTGGACCAACCGCCGTCCCGGAAGTGGATCGGTGACCGGGCGCCCCTCTGCGATCCTCCATCGAACCTTCGTCTGTCTGGACGCCAGACTGTCCGTGTGGCGACCGAAGAAGGTTACAGATCAGGCTGGCCGTCCGACCTGTTCGAGCCTGAGCCGATCACATGGGGTTTTCGAGGTGACCCCCACGTGTGGCAGGCGCTTCGGGCCCAACTAGTCACGGTCGAACCTCCCTCGAGGATGGCCGACGTTGTTGAGTTGCTGCGCGCTGCTTTTGTTGAGGTCGTCGGCGTCGACCTGGGCGAGGATCCTACGGTTGAGTACGTCCACCGACCGGAGTTCGCCCACGGCGGCATGTCAGGCGGGATGATCAGTCTGGACGCGTGGCGCCAGACGCTGATGCCAATGCTTGAAGAACGAGCGAGAACTTGGCTCAGCCAATGAACGGCGACGCCGGCATCGGGACCGAGTTCGACCGGGCAGCGGAGCGAGAACGGCTTCGCGCGGCCTTGGCGTCGACACCGCATGTTGCGTACTCCCCTTGGATCGACAGAAGGGGAGGTTCAGCAGTTGGCGCCGGTGTGTACAGCTGTGCCGATACGAGCTGACGTCGGTAGTTGCCGTGCAAGCACGAGAGCTGTCGCGCTAGGCGCATGGTGACCCGTCGTTGACGTAGACGGCGCATGACAATCCGTATGCCGCGAGCGCTCATCCAAGACCTCGAGGGCGCGGCCTGATGCCCCGGGCGCAGCCGCACGCGGTCAGCGACAACATGGCCGCTGGCGCACTCGTGGGCTCTGGCGCTCTCTGGTCGATGCTGTGGGCAGCTGCCGTTCTCACCTCACGCCTGAGCGGATACCCGGCGCCACAGGCATCACTAGCCTCCCCGATCGAGGCATTCGTTCACGCTGGCAACCCGTCCTTGGCTTGGGGCCAACCAGTCGGCCCCGCACTGCTGTATTGGGCAATCACGTTCGCAATACTCGCGATTGGCCTCAGTGCCAGTCTGGGAATCTGGTGGTTGACCGCAGAGCAGGCGCGTCGGTGGGAGCTCGACCCGGCTCACGTTAGCGGCGTCGCCTCCCGCCGCGACGTCGCGCGGGTCGCGGGCCGCCGGCGGCTGCTGAAGAGGGCGGACGGCCTGCGACCATCCGTGCCGCGCCCGGATGCGGCGGACCTGGGCTACCAACTTGGCCGCTCCCGTGGCTTGGACTGCTACTGCTCGGTAGAGGACTCCCTTATCGTGCTGGGCCCCCCTCGATCGGGCAAGGGCCTGCACCTGGTCATCCCGACGATCCTGGACGCGCCGGGGGCGGTGATCACCACCAGCACACGACCCGACAACCTCACGGCGACACTGAGGGCACGCGCGGCGATTGGCCCCGTTGCCGTCTTCGACCCACAGAGGCTCGCACCCGGCATACCCTCTACGACCTGCTGGTCCCCGATCCGCGGCTGCGAGAACCCGCAGACTGCGCTCATCCGCGCCAAGGCGCTGACCACAG
>JAYTHM010000650.1:0-2449 GCA_043732645.1 Frankiales bacterium | reverse complement strand
CAGCAGCCACGTTCGCCCTGGACCACCTCCCCGAGGACCTCGACATCGGGGAGGAGGTCGACTCCATCGCCCAGGTCCCGCAGCTGAACATCGACCCGGGTAGCGAGAAGGAGCTCATCGACGTCGCACGGCGGGCCGGGTACCCCTTGCGCCGCGATGACCAGCTCATCGCCCGCCTGGACTACTGACCCAGCCTTCGTTGGCAGCCGCCGGGTGCGCGCCCACGTCTACGCATCATTCGTCGTCAGGGAAGGTGTGGTTGGCGAGGAACCACTTCCGGTTGCCAACTTTCGACTGCCCGGTGGACGGCGTGCTTTTCGCCACCGATGACGCAGTAGAGGCGCTGCTGGAGGGAGATTGGCGCCCGAGGACGTGGCCTTGCTGACCACCGGCAGTCGCCACCTCGACCAGGCGGAGCGCCAGGCCGAGGGGCACGAGGCGTATTGGGGCAGTTTCTGGGACGTCGAGCAGGTGTTCTACGGGCATGTACTGGGGTTGTAGCGGGCGGCGGTTGTGCTGGCGCTGAATTCGTCGGTGGACGCCCCCGGGCTGCGGGAGCGGGTGAACGTCGTTCTGTCCCGGGCGCGTGACGAGCTGCTCGTCTGCGGGGACCCGGCGGTGGTGCGGGCCGTGAGCGGGCAGGAACTGACGCGTCAGCTGGGCTTGTGAGCACTGAGGTTGGGTTCGCGAACTTGTGCTGTTTGTCGGGGCGGTGGGGCACCCTGACCGGGTGCAGCGCATTGACGGCGAGCTTGTTCTCAGTCCCACCGACCTGACCAAGCACATGGGGTGCGCCCACATCACCAGCTTGGACCTGCTCAGCAGCCAGGGGTTGGCCCAGGCGGCCGACCCTGATGACGCTTTGGAGCTGATTTTTCGGCTCGGGTTGGCCCACGAGGACGGTTACCTGCAGTCGCTGCGCGAGGCCGGGAAGTCGGTCACCACCATCGAGGGCGCCGATGCCAGCGTGGACCGGGCCGGGCGGGAGCAGGAGACCCTGGCGGCGCTGCGTACCGGGGTGGATGTAGTCCACCAAGGAACCTTTTTCGACGGTCAGTGGGGCGGGCAGGCTGACTTCCTGCTCCGCGTCGAGCGCCCGTCTGCACTTGGGTCGTGGTCCTACGAGATCGCGGACACCAAGCTGGCCCGCAAGCTCAAGGTGCCCGCTTTGCTGCAGATGGCCATCTACGCCGAACGGTTGGAGGTGCTGCAGGGTGTGGCGCCGGCGCGGTTGTCGGTGGTCACCGGGGACGGCGTCGACCACCCGTGGCGCCTGGTTGACGTCGCGGCCTACGCCCGGCGGGCCCGCGCCCGGCTGCGTGCCGCGGTGGAGCAGCCGTCGGCCACCGTGGCGGTGCCGGTGGCCCAGTGCGCGTAGTGCCGGTGGATCAACCGCTGCGACACCGAGTGGCACCGGGCCGATGACCTGTCCCTGGTGGCGTTCATGCGAGGCGACCACCGCGCAGCGCTGATCGCACACGGCATCACGACCCTGGGCCAGCTCGGTGACCTCACCGCCGATGACCTTCCCCGCGGGATAGGGCGGGCCTCCCGGGAGCGGTTGGTGCACCAGGCCTCTCTGCAGCTGTTCGAGCGGCGCCACAAGCAGGTCCGCTACGACCTGCTCGAGCCCGTGGCCGTGGCGGGGCTGCTTCGCCTACCGCCACCGGACGAGGGTGATGTGTACCTGGACTTCGAGGGTGACCCCTACGCCGACGGGGGGCAGGGCCGGGAGTATCTGGCTGGGCTGGGCGACGTCACCGTGGCGAAGGACGGCACCGGGTTCACCGGGTTCACCGGGTTCACAGCGTTCTGGGCGCACAGCCCCGCAGAGGAGAAGGAGCTGACGACGGCCCTGGTGGACCACCTGCTGCAGCGTTGGCAGGCCCACCCCGGCATGCACGTCTACCACTACGCGCCGTATGAGACCTCAGCGCTGAAGAAGCTCACAGCCCGGCACGGGGTGCGTGAGGCCGAGCTGGATCAGCTGCTGCGCGGGGAGCGTTTCGTCGACCTCTACGCCGTTGTGCGGCAGGGGACGCGGATCAGCAAAGGCTCGTACTCCATCAAGAAGATGGAAGCCTTCTACTGGGGTCACATCCGCAACCACAATCCTGAGGTGGCCGACGCGATGTCCAGTGTCATCGCCTACGAGCGGTGGAGCGTGCAACCCGACGCGGTGACGCTGCCGCAGATTCTGGCCTACAACTTTGACGACGTCCGCTCCACTCGCGACCTGCACACCTGGCTTGAGCAGCGCCGCGTCGAGCTCGAGGTCACGCACGGCCCGCAGCCCCGCCCCGACGAGGTTGAGGCTGACCCGGGACGACCACCCGGGGACGCTGAGATCGCCGAGATCGCGCTCGCCGAGCGCCTGCATGCGGCGGGGGAGCACCTGTTGGCCGGGTTGGTGCCCTTCCACCGCCGGGAGTCCCGGCCGGGGTACTGG
>JAYTHM010000649.1:0-8295 GCA_043732645.1 Frankiales bacterium | reverse complement strand
GGCTCGGCCTCACCGACGACCCCGTCCTTGCCGGGCAGCCCCGCCTGTTGCGCCGCTGCCATGACCTGCTCCAGGAACTGCCGGAGCTCGGCCTCCGGTAGCGCTCCCGTGAAACCGGGGACGAGGCGACCCCCGAGGGCGAGGAACACTGCCGGGATCGACTGGATCTGCAGCTGTCCGGCGATGCCCTGGTTGGCTTCGACGTCGATCTTGGCCAGCACCCACGCGCCCTGCGCCTCGTCAGCGAGCTTCTCCAGCACCGGGCTGAGCTGCTTGCAGGGCTGGCACCAGTCGGCCCAGAAGTCGATGAGCACAGGGACCTTCTGGGAGGTGCGGAGCACCACCTCCTCGAAGTCGGCCTCGTTGACGTCAAGCACGTAAGGGCTGGTGCTCGCGGGGGTCGTCGCGGGCTTCGCGAGCCGGCCGAGATCGATGGCGCCGGCAATGTTGAGGTCTGTAGGGCGTCGCTGCATGCCGTCAGTCAACAGCATTCGGGTCCGGCGCCGCGGACCCAGGCTGCCATTTATGAAGGTCGCCCTGCACTGCCCGGTCTGCGGCGGCCGCTCACGCCGCACGGCCGGGCCCAGCGCTGCCAGGAGTGCGCCCGGTGCACTTTCGCGATCCCAAGGTCGGGGTCGGGGTGGTGGTCCGGGACGAGCTCGGCCGGTTGCTGCTGACACGTCGGGCTGTTCATCTCGCGCGAGGGGTCCGCCTCGTTCTTCCTCGCCTTCGCGGCGACCGTCACCGGCGGCGTCCTCACCGCCGGCGACGATGCTGAGGACGTCGGCTCCCTTGGTCTCGCCCAGGTCGAGCCCGACCGCGGCCGGAACTCCAGCCCCCATGACGCCGATGTGACGGGGATCACGTGCGCAAACCGAGCCCGCGGCCGCGGGTTCCCGCTGGCGCGGATCTCACAGCAGTCCCCGGAGCCGACACCGGCGGCCTACGATCAGTCCATGGCAGCCCCCGGCGCAGTCCGCGACCAGCTGTCACGGGACCTGCGCGACCTGCGCATCTCGGTCACCGACCGCTGCAACTTCCGCTGCCCATACTGCATGCCGCGTGAGCTGTTCGGCGCCGACCACGCCTTCCTGCCCAGGGCCGAGCTACTCACCTTCGAGGAGATCACCCACCTCGTGCGGGTCTTCGCGGCCCTGGGAGTGACGAGGATCCGGCTCACCGGAGGAGAGCCACTGCTCCGCCGCGACCTAGCCGTCCTGGTGGCCGAGATCGCCGCAACCCCCGGCATCAGCGACCTGGCCCTCACCACCAATGGCTCGCTCCTGTCGGCCCAGGCCGAGGACCTCGCGGCCGCCGGCCTGCGTCGGATCACGGTCAGCCTCGACAGCCTGGATCCCGCACTGTTCCAGCAGCTCGCCGACAGCCGGGTCAGCGTCCAGACGGTCCTCGAGGGCATCGCCGCCGCCTCGGCCGCGGGCCTTCCGGTGAAGCTCAACACCGTGCTGCGCAAGGGCGTCAACGACGGTGGGCTGCTCGACCTGGTCGACTACGCGCGGACGCACGGGCACACCCTTCGGGTCATCGAGTACATGGACGTCGGCACGACCAACGGCTGGGTCCTCGACGAGGTGGTGCCATCGACGCAGGCCCGCGCCCGCGTCGCCGCCGTACACGCCTTGGAGCCGATCGGGGACGAGGGCACCGCGGAGCGCTGGCGCTTTGCCGACGGGGCCGGGGAGATGGGCTTCGTGTCGTCGGTGAGCAAGCCGTTCTGCGGCACCTGCACCCGGGCCCGACTGACCGCGTTGGGCGAGCTGTTCACCTGTCTGTTCGCGACCAGCGGCACCGATCTGCGAGCCGTGCTGCGGTCCGGCGCGACCGACGCGGAGCTGCTCGACGTGGTCGGTGGCCGCTGGGCGAGCCGCGACGACCGCTACTCCGAGCTGCGCGGCCTGGGCACTGTCAGTGTGGCGCGGGCCGAGATGTCCTACCTCGGCGGCTGATCCCTGAAAGGCTGAGCAGGTGGACTGGAGCCTGCGCGGTTGTGCCCGGAAGGGCCATGTCACCTACTCGCCCGACGAGCCCGCACTGAGAGCGCGGCTGCACGTCGCGACGCAGGCCGGCGAGGCCTGGCGCTGCCTGCGGTGCGCGACCTTCGTCGTCGGAGAGCCACACGGGTCCGGCCCGGCTGACCAGGCGCCCGTTGTACTCCGAGGCAAGGCCCTCAAGGACGCGACGATCCTGCGGGTGCTGGCGGTCGAGCGCTTCGGCCGGGGCCTGCTGCTGCTGATCTTGGCCTACGGCGTCCTGTACTTCGAGAGCGCCCGGACCTCGATCCAGGACACCTTTGCCAAGGCCATCCCGGCGGCCAAGCCGCTGGCCAGGGTCTTCAACTACGACCTCGACGCGAGCCCGACCGTCGAGCGGCTGCGACACCTGCTCGACAGCAAGCAGCACACCCTCACCCTCGTCGTGGTGGCCCTGCTCGCCTACGCCGCCCTTGAGCTGCTCGAGGGCGTCGGGCTATTCCTGCTCAAGCGCTGGGGCGAGTACGTTGCTGTCGTCGGCACCTCCGCCTTCATCCCGCTGGAGGTCTACGAGCTCACCCACAAGATCACCGTCCTGAAAGTCCTCGCCTTGCTCGTCAACGTCGTCGCCGTGGTCTACCTGGTCACCTCCAAGCGGCTGTTCGGGGTCCGCGGCGGGTACGCCGCGTTCGAGGCCCAGCGGGAGTCGGAGTCGCTGCTCGAAGTAGAGCAGGCGGCGATGTCGGTGAGCGGCAAGCACCTGCCATGAGGGCGTGGGCTGCACCTTCCCTGGCCCGGTTGGCCGACGCCATTGGCATCCCTGGGGTTGCCGTCGCAGTCAGCAACACGATGTGGTGTGCCGCGGACAACACGTTCCGGCAGGAACGCACCCTCCACAGGCAAAGCCACGTCCGCGGGTTCACTTCGTCGGGACCCCTCGATGGCGCCAACTCCTCCTTGGCTCTCAAGCGTTCCTGACGAAGAAATGCGCGAAGGGCGAGCCGATCGTCGCGATGAGAGCGGTCTTGACCCACGACCAACGCAGCCGCTCGCGCTGATCGAGCACCAGCAGCACAAGGCCGAGGAACAGCACCCCGTGGATCGGTCCCATGACGGGCACGGCGTTGAAGGACGTCGTCCGCTTCAGGACCGAGCAGACGAGCAGGACCGCGAACGAGCAGGTCTCGACGAGGGCGACAACCCTCAGCGCACGTAGGGCAGGCGGTTCTGCGAGGGGCGGGGTGGCGGCGGGTGCGGTGGTCATGTCTCCAGCTCGAAGTCGGCTATCTCGAAGTCGGCAAAGTCGAAACCAGGTACGACGACGCACCCGCTGAGGTCAGCCTGGTCCGCCGACGGCGCGGCCGCCTGCCACTGCCCCGGCTCGACCAGCTGCTGCAGAACCCCCGAGGGCCCGAGTTCGACGGTCGACGTCAACGCGGGCGAGTCCGACGTGCCGCCGAGGGACAGCAGCAGGGAGCCGCCGCCGGTGCGGTCCGCCGAGCTGTGGCTCTGGCCTCGCCAGGTCTCCCGGTAGGACCCGCCCTCGGGGTGCGGGAGAAGCCGAAGAAAGTCAGGCGTCACCGGAGGCCACCAGCTCGTCCGCGGCGGCGTAGGGGTCGAGCTCGCCGGCGACGACGCGGGCGGCGAGCTCCAGCAGCGCCGTACCGGTGCGAAGATCGACCCGCAGGGACGTCAGAGCGATCGCCTCCACCTCATCGGCGGCCCGGCGGGTACGGCGGTCCGCGAGCCGGCCGGAGGAGGCGAGCCACTGCCCGTGCTTCTCGATCTCCTCGACCACGTCGTCGGCGCCCTCGCCGCGCGAGGCGACGGTCTTGACGATCGGTACGCGCCAGCCGTTGTCGGTGCGCCGGTCGCCGAGGGACAGCATGTAGCGCAGGTCGCGGGCGACCGTGTCGGCGCCGTCACGATCGGCCTTGTTGACCACGAAGATGTCAGCCACCTCAAGGATCCCGGCCTTGGCCGCCTGGATCCCGTCACCCATACCGGGGGCCAGCAGGACCAGCGTCGTGTCGGCCAGCGAGGCGATCTCGAACTCGGCCTGCCCGACGCCGACGGTCTCGATGAGCACGACGTCGCAGCCGGCGGCGGACAGCACCCGCAGGGCCTGCGGCGTGGCCCACGACAGCCCGCCGAGGTGCCCGCGAGAGGCCATTGAGCGGATGAAGACGCCGTCGTCGGTGGCGTGCTCCTGCATCCGGACCCGGTCCCCCAGCAGCGCGCCACCGGAGAACGGCGAAGACGGGTCGACCGCGAGGACACCCACCTTCATGCCGCGACCCCGGTACGCCGCGACGAGGGCGTTGGTGGAGGTCGACTTGCCTACCCCGGGCGAGCCGGTGAGCCCGATGACGCGCGCGTGACCAGCCCGCGGGGCGAGCAGGGCCATCACCTCACGCAGGGCAGGTGAGGCGTCCTCGACCAGGCTGATCAGGCGAGCGACGGCACGCGCCTCCCCCGCCTCGGCGCGCGCGACGAGGTCAGGGACGTCGAGGGCGCGGCGGGGCCCGGCCAGGACCTAGGCCGGGTTCTGAGCGGGAACGCTGATGAGCAGGGCGTCGCCCTGGCCGCCGCCGCCGCACAGGGCAGCCGCACCGAGGCCACCGCCGCGGCGCTTGAGCTCGTGCGCCAGGTGCAGCACGAGGCGGGCACCGGAGGCCCCGATCGGGTGGCCCAGGGCGATCGCACCACCGTTGACGTTGACCTTGTCCGGGTCGACGCCGAGCGAGCGAATGGAGGCGACACCGACCGCGGCGAAGGCCTCGTTGAGCTCGAACAGGTCGATGTCGGCGAGGTCCTGGCCGGACTTGGCGAGGGCAGCGCGGATGGCGTTGGCGGGCTGCTCCTGCAGCGAGTTGTCGGGTCCGGCCACCATGCCGTGAGCACCGATCTCGGCCAGCCAGGTGAGGCCGAGGGCCTGTGCCTTGTCCTTGCTCATTACGACGACAGCGGCTGCGCCGTCGGAGATCTGCGAGGCGTTGCCGGCGGTCAGGGTTCCGTCCTTGGTGAAGGCCGGCCGCAGCTTGGCGAGGGACTCGGCGGTGGTGCCGGGGCGCACGCCCTCGTCCTCCGAGACCAGGACCGGGTCACCCTTGCGCTGCGGGATCGACACCACGACGATCTCATCCGCGAAGCGACCGTCCTTGATGGCTGCGGCCGCGAGCTCGTGGCTGCGGGCGGCGAACTCGTCCTGCTCCTCGCGGGTCTGGACCGCGAAGTTCTTGGCGGCGTTGTCGGTGGCCTCGCCCATGGGGACCTTGTCGAAGGCGTCGAACAGGCCATCGTGGAAGGTGGCGTCAAGGATCTCGGCGTTGCCGTAGCGGTAACCCTGGCGGGCTTTCGGGAGCAGGTAGGGGGCACCCGTCATCGACTCCATGCCGCCGGCCACGACGACCTCGACCTCACCGGCGCGGATCAACTGGTCGGCCAGCGCGATGGCGTCGAGGCCGGACAGGCAGACCTTGTTGATGGTCAGCGCCGGGATGTTCATCGAGATGCCGCCCTTGACCGCGGCCTGGCGGGCCGTCATCTGGCCCTGGCCGGCCTGCAGCACGTGACCCATGATCACGTAGTCCACCTGGTCACCGCTCACGCCAGCCTTCTCCAGGGCGCCGGCGATGGCGATCCCCCCGAGATCCATGGCGGTGAGGTCCCTGAGCGCACCGGACAACTTGCCGATCGGTGTGCGTGCGCCGGCGACGATGACAGTGCTGGTCACGGGGGTCCTCCTGCGTCGAGAAAGCTCCCTGCAACGATAGGCCTGCCAGTTCGCAACGTATGTAGGGAGCCCCTGAGGTGAAGGTCACGCACATCGACCACGTCGGCATCGCCGTCGCCGATCTCGATGCCTCGATCGCCTTTTACGAGAAGGCGTACGGCATGCGCTGCGTGCACGTCGAGGTCAACCAGGAGCAGGGTGTCCGTGAGGCCATGCTGGAGGTCGGCGAGTCCGGCTCTTACATCCAGCTGCTGAGTCCGCTGAACCCCGACACAACGATCGGGAAGTTCCTTGCCAAGAGCGGCCCAGGGATCCAGCAAATGGCCTACCGGGTCGATGACCTCGACGAGATCAGCGAGCACCTGCGTGCAGCGGGCCTACGGCTGCTATATGACGCCCCCAGGTCCGGAACCGCCGGGTCGCGGGTCAACTTCATCCACCCCAAGAGCTCAGGTGGCATCCTCGTCGAGCTGGTCGAGCCGGGCCCGGACGAGATGGGCACCCACTAGTGGCTACCGCGTCACCCGGGCGTCACCTGCTCGGTCGTCCAACGCACACCCCCGGCTGACTGGGTCTGGGTCGAGGGGGCTGTCTTCCTGGCTGCTTCCAGGACCTGCCCCCCTGGTCCCGGGAGGGCCCACTCGAGGGCTGGCACGAACGCTCGCTGCCAGGCATCGAAGGAGTGGCGGCCACCTGGTTCATTGACCAGCTGGTCGCGCGGTCGCATCCAGCCACCGGCCAGCAGCGCCCGCCAGGTCAGGCTTGCGTCGTACCGGGCCCCCGGGTCGTCGCTGCCGGCGAGCAGGTAGACGTCGACCGGCCGGGGCGGCTCGTGCTGGAACACCCAATTCGGACTGTGCACCAGCCGATCGGCCGCGTTGCGCCACAGCCCCCGCGCGAACCCGTCAGAGAGCGCACGTCCGTAGCCGTCGAGGCTCACCGCCTGGAAGTAAAGATCCGGGTGACGGACCGCGAGGTCGAGAGCGCAGTAGCCACCCGTGGAGAAGCCGATCGTGGTCCAGCGCGCGCTGGCGGTACGCAGGTGCGCCAACACCCAGGACCGCACGTCGGTGGTCAGGAAGGTCTCATCACGCAGCCCGTCACGGGTATCCGTGCACTCCAAGGAACGCAGGAAGCTGGTGTTGGTGGGCGGGAACACGACGATGGCCGGGGCCACCTTCCCACTGGCGATCGCATGGTCGAGGCTCTGGTCGGCGAGGACCCCGGTGATCCAGTTGGCCGGCACCCCCGGGCTGCCGTTAAAAGCCTCCACCACCGGAAAGTCGCGGTGGGCGAAGGCTGGTGTGTCGTATTGCTTGGGCAGGTAGACGTAGGCACCCATCACGTCCAGGCGCGACACCGTGGCGGGGATCTGAACGCTGAGCAGCGTCCCCCGCAGCGGTGCGGCTGCCTGCCGCGGACGGGTCGCGAGGGCACGCGCCAGGCTGGCTCGCGTCCCCGCCTCGACGATGTCGGCGCTGTGCGGTCCGAGCACGTCGCCCCAAGAGCGATAGAGGTCGAAGTGCCGGTTGACACCCACTCCGACTGTCCCCACGACCAGCACCAGGGCAACAACGCTGCCGGTCGTCGCACGTAGCACCCGGTGGCGGGAGCGACTCAGGTGCCACCAGGTGGCGCCGAGAACGACGGCGGCGGCGGCCCCGAGAACGAGCAGCAACCGAAGGCTGGTCAAAGGCATACCAAGATGACGCCCGTGGCTACGCCGACGTTCCGGTCGTGGCCACGCCGTACAGGTCCCTCACAGTCAGGTACCTGTCGGGCTGGGCGGGCCATCCTGGGGCAGGTGGGATCTGGACGGGCAAGTGCTTTGGGAAGGCTGCTGCTCGCCATGCTCGGGGCTGGGGTCCTCGCCCTCGCGCTGTCCGCAACGACCGACGGTCCCGTCAAGCCGCGCCTCGCCACCGACAGCCCTTCCGTGACCATCCCCTTGACGTCGCCGGCGACGGTACCCAGGACCCCTCGGGCGGCCCGGAGACCCGCCCCCGCCTCCGTCCGGCTCACCACCATCGAGGGTCTCGGCGACTCGGTCCCAGCCGCCACCGGCTGCAGTTGCACGTCCTACATCACCTTGCTGGCTGACGCTCTGGGGCAGCTTCAAGGCACCTCGGTGGCCGCGGCCAATGACGCCCAAAACGGCCAGACCAGCCTGGGCCTACTCATCCAGGTACGACGCGAAGCCACCCGGGCCACGACCGACCGGATGACCGTCGTGACTATCGGGGCCAACGACTTCGACGAGGGCCGCCTGTCCGGGCCGGGGTGTACGAGCGATGAGGACCTGGCCTGCTACCAAGGCGAGCTGGCCTCCCTTGGGACGAACGTGGCCGCGCTGCTGGCGATACTCGCGCCGCCCGGGCAGCCGCACGGGCCGGTCGTCGTCACCGGCTACTGGAACGTCTTCCTCGACGGCGACGTGGGCGCCTCCCAGGGCGGGGCCTACGTGAGGGACAGCGACACCCTGACCAGAGTTGTCAACCAGGTGCTCAGCGACGCCAGCCGGAGGGCGGGGGTCGCTTACCTCGACCTCTACACACCCTTCCACACCCAGGC
>JAYTHM010000648.1:0-2456 GCA_043732645.1 Frankiales bacterium | reverse complement strand
CGGACGCCCCCGCGGTCAGCTTCACTGTGCCGATGTCCGGCGACTTTCCGGCTGCGTCAAACGCGCCAGCGCGGGCACATGAGCTCCTCGAAGCGATGCGGGCCATGATCGCCGGCTATGACGTCAGCCCCATGCGGGCTCGCACCCTGGTCGCAGAGTATGGCGAGCTGCGCGACGGGCTCCCCCACGACGCCGACCTGAGGCGCGAGGAGCTTGCGCTGCTCATCACATTCGCTGATCTGTGCGAGCTTTCGCGTAACCGGCCGACCAGTGCCGAGGAAGACTCGGAAGAGCGCGTCCACAGTCCACGAGAGCATTTCCACACCTACCTGCACTCCCTCGACGTCGAGCAGGAGCGTCTGCCGGATGCGTTCCGGACGAGGTTGTCGCGAGTACTTCGCCACTACGGCGTCGCAGATCTGGACAGGAGTCCCGAGCTGGAGGAGGCGGTCTACCGGGTGTTCCTGGCCCAGCAGGGAGCCGCCGACCAGACCCCGATGGTCGCCGCACTGCTCCAGCGGTGGCTGGACGAGCCGGCGGCGTCGACGGGTCCGGCCGGCCACGAGATGCTCGAAGTCCTCGACAGACTGACCATCGCCACCCAGCTGCGCTACCCCACGGTCGGTGACCTCGCCCGCAGCATCCGGTTCCGGTTCTTCGACAACCCTCTCATCCTGGCGGCCCGAGAGAACGTCTACGCGGGAGTCCGCGAACAACTCCAGTACCTCGACGAGAACCCGGGTGCGGCCGACTACTCAGATCGGATCGAGATCTTGACGGCGGGTCCCGAACCTCTTATCGGGGTGCTGGCCCAGCGAGTCGGGCTAAGCAAGGTCGGGCTGGAGCCAATGATCGAGGTGCTCACTCGGCGCTACTACAAGATCCGCCGGCTGCAGAGCGTCCGCGCATTCCAGCTAGAAGGTCGACAGTGCGTCACCGGCGAGTATGAGCTGGGCGGCAAGCGCCTCCATCTCATAGCGACCATGGGTGACCTCTCCGAGCTGAGTGCTTGCCTCCTCAGCGTTGCTGGTCCGGCAGCCGCAGTCGCCGATCCGACGAACCTGGTCGTCGATCTCTACCTCTCCTCGGGCGACATGTCAGCCGACCCGGACGCGGTCGCCTCGACGCTGGCGGACTCGCTGTCCGATGTGCCGGTCCTGGTGATGGGGCGACGCGTGACGGTCACCGTGTGTGATCACGCCGGGGCACATGTGGAGTTCACGTTCCGCCCATCGCATGGGCGCTTGCAGGAGGAGCGCGTTATCCGCGGTATGCACCCGATGATTGGCCAGCGGTTTGACCTGTGGCGTTTGAAGAACTTCACCGGCACGCGGCTTCCTGCGACCGAGGACACATACCTCTTCCACTGCGTCGCCCGGGACAACCCCGCCGATGAGCGCCTCATTGCATTCGCCGAGATCCATGACGTCACGCCGCTGCGGGATGCGGCAGACCAGGTCGTCGCATTCCCCGCCGTCGAGCGCAGGCTCGCCGCCTGCCTGGAGAGCATGCGGTCCGCACAGGCGGCACGCGGGTCGACACGTCGACTCGACGCCAACCGCATCGTTCTGTATGTATGGCCTCCGATCGACGTCCCGCTGTCGGAGCTCAGCGGCTTCGCCCGAGCGAGCGCGCCAATGACTGTGGGCGCCGGACTCGAGGAGATCACGATGCGGGTTCGACGGCGGCCCCAACCGGACGCCGAACCTGAAGATGTTGCGCTGGTCTTCTCCTACCGACCCGGGGCCGGTGTCGGCGTCACCGTAGGTAAGCCCTCGACTGAGCCACTGGCACCGCTGGACGAGTACACCCAGAAGGTACGACGCTCGCGTGCCCGTGGCACCGTCTACCCCTACGAGATCGTCCCCATGCTCACCGGGATCGGTGGCAGCTTCGTCGAGCACGACCTGGACGAAGCCGGTCGGCTCATACCGGCTGATCGACCCCGGGGGCGCAACAGCGCGGGGATCGTCGCCGGTCTGGTGTCGACACCGTCCGCCCGCTACCCCGAAGGCATGGTGCGTGTCGCTTTGTTCGGTGATCCGACCAAGTCGCTGGGATCGGTTGCCGAGGCCGAGTGCGCGCGGATCATGGCCGCCCTCGACCTCGCCGAGGAGATGGCGGTGCCGGTCGAATGGTTCGCCCTGTCCTCCGGGGCGATGATCTCGATGGGCAGCGGCACCGAAAACATGGACTGGGTGGCCCGGGCTCTGCGACGGTTGATCACCTTCACCCAGGCTGGCGGCGAGGTGAACGTGGTCGTGGCCGGGATCAACGTCGGGGCTCAACCGTACTGGAACGCTGAGGCAACCATGCTCTTGCACACCAAGGGCATCCTGATCATGACGCCGGACAGCGCAATGGTCCTGACCGGCAAGCACTCGTTGGACTACTCAGGTGGTGTGTCCGCTGAGGACAACTTGGGTATTGGTGGATATGACCGCGTCATGGGACCG
>JAYTHM010000647.1:0-22689 GCA_043732645.1 Frankiales bacterium | reverse complement strand
GCTGCAGCCTAGGGCCGCGCGGTTCCGTGTAGCGTTCCATAAGGCTCAGGCATCCTGCCCAGGCCACCGGAGGGGCACCAGTGCACGTCGTGATCATGGGCTGTGGACGGGTCGGGTCGGCCTTGGCGAGAGCCCTCGAGTCGGGCGGCCACTCGGTGGCCGTCGTCGACCGGGACGCCGTCGCGTTCCGCCGGCTCGCCGTGGAGTTCTCCGGCCAGCGGGTGACGGGCATCGGCTTCGACCGGGACACCCTCATCGAGGCCGGCATCGAGCGGGCCGAGGCGTTCGCCGCGGTCAGCTCCGGTGATAACTCGAACATCATCGCCGCGCGGGTGGCCCGGGAGACATTCGGCATCGAGAACGTCGTCGCCCGCATCTACGACCCGCGCCGCGCGGAGGTCTACACCAAGCTCGGCATCCCGACGGTCGCAACGGTCCGATGGACCGCCGACCAGGTCATGCGCCGGCTGCTACCGACGGGGATGCTCAGCGAGTGGCGCGACCCCAGCGGGCACGTGGTGCTCGCCGAGCTCGACTATTCCCCCACCTGGATCGGCCACAAGGTCTCCGCTCTGGAGGAGGCATCCGGCGCGCGGGTAGCGCTGCTGACCCGCTTCGGCGACGGGCTGCTGCCCCATCGCGACACGGTCGTGCAGGACGGCGACCTCGTGCATGTCAGCATGGTGTGGGCCGACCGTGAGCAGGTCCAGCGGGCTTTCCACGCCGGACCTACCGAGGGGCACTGACATGCGCGTCGCCATCGCAGGGGCCGGCAACGTCGGCCGCTCCATCGCCTCCGAGCTCCTGGGCAACGGCCATAGCGTCCTGCTCATCGAGCGCGAGCAGCGCTCGATGAAGGTCGCCACCGTGTCGACCGCCGAGTGGCTGCTCGGGGACGCCTGCGAGGTGGACAGCCTCGTGCAGGCCCGCCTGCACGAGTGCGACGTGGTCGTCGCCGCCACCGGCGACGACAAGGCCAACCTGGTCCTGTCGCTGCTAGCCAAGACCGAGTTCGGGGTCGCGCGCGTCGTCGCCCGCGTCAACCACCCCAAAAACGAGTGGCTGTTCAACGAGTCGTGGGGCGTCGACGTCAGCGTCTCGAGCCCCCGCCTGCTGGCCGCCGTCGTCGAGGAGGCCGTAAGCGTCGGCGACCTCGTGCGCCTGATGACCTTCCGCCAGGGCCAAGCCAACCTGGTCGAGCTCACCCTCGCCCCCGACGCCCACCTGGTCGGCAAGACCCTTGCCTCGGTCACCTGGCCGGTCGACAGCGCCCTGGTCGCGATCATCCGCGAGGGCCGGGTCCTCACCCCCTCCCCTGACGGCGCCCTGGAGGCCGGCGACGAGCTGCTGCTGGTCGCGACGACCGAAGTGGAGGAGCAGCTCGATGCCCTCCTCACCCGCTCGCAGGGTGACTAGGCCGTCTGCTCAGGCTCCAACGCGGGTACGTCGGCAGCCTTGACCAACGCCACCGTGTAGAGGGCCGAGCCGATGATCAGCGGCCACTTCACGGCGTTGATCACGATCAGGATGACAAGGTTGTCCGCGGCCGCGTCCCCGACGGACAGGGCCACTGCCGAGGCGACGCCGGCGCGGATGAAGAACGAGGCACACCAGACCGCCGTGGCCCGGGTGCAGGCGCGGCGCAGCGGCTCGTCCTCGCGCCAGACGGCGTAGCGCGGGTCGACGGCACCGAGCGCCAGCGCGACCGCGGGGCGCCGGACCAGCAGCGAGATCCCGAAGGCCAGCCCGGAGCCAGCGGTGATGAGGATCCCGGGGAGGAAGAAGCCCTTTCCGGTGCCCGTGCTGCGCACGATCACGACCGCGAGCAGCAGCCCGAAGAACCCATTGAACGCCTGCTTTAGCGACTCCCCGCGCACCTTGCGCAGCACCACGACGATCAGCCCCGCCACGACGGCCGCGCTGATCGCCTGGTTACGGGTGGCGAAGAAGTTCGCGACGACGAACACGGTCGACGGGACCGAGCTGTCGATGAGGCCCCTGGTACCGCCGAAGATTTCGAGCAGGGTCGCAGTCGACAGTTCATTCGGCGCGGGCGCAGGGGCGTCAGCCACCGGTGGCGCGCAGCTCGTAAGCCGGATTGAACAAGGTGGCCTGGCCATCACGACGCGTCAGCCGACCACGGGCAACGAGGGTGCGGCCCGGGTCGATCCCGCGGATCCGGCGCCGGCCCAGCCAGACGAGGGTCACGGTGCCGGTGCCGTCATACAGCTCGGCTTCTAGGGTCGGGACACCGGCCAGCGGACGAAGGACGACCGCGCGCAGGGTGCCGGCGACGCAGACCGGTGACCCGACCGAGCACAGGTTGACGGCGGTAGCGCCGATCGAGGAGGTCTCCGAGCGCAACTCGGCGCTGTCGACGTCCTCCTCGTCAGCGGTGAAGCGCTGGAGGGCCCGCTTCAGACGGCCCGGCTCGTTTCCCACCTCCCCAGCGTAGACCGGTGGTGCTCTCATCACACGGCCGTCGAGGGCGGCAGCTGGGCGAAGGCGCCGGCCACGTCGCCGTACCGGCCCCAGACGAGGGCCAGGCCGAGGACCACGAGGACGGACGCACCAACCAACGAGACCCAGCGGGAGGCCCGGTTGAGCCGCAGCGACAGGCCCGGGGAGGCCGCGAGCACCAGTCCGGCCAGGACGAACCGGATCCCCCGGGCCGAGGGCGTAGGCGGTCAGGAGCAACGCACCGGTGCCCGCACCCCAGGAGGTGGCCGCGAACGCCAGCACCGAGCCCAGGAAGGGCCCCACGCAGGGGGTGAACGCGGTGCCGAAGACCAACCCAAGCAGCAGCGGTGCGGCCCACGAGCCCGACTGCGCGAGGCTCACCTTGGTGCCGTCGGCCGACAGCGCCAGCCGGGACAGCAGGCCCAGCCGGGAGTCGAGCAGCAGCAGCACGGCCATCAGCAGCACCAGAGCTCCCCCGGCCGCTGCACCGGACCGCCCGCCTCGCGGACCGCGGAGTCCGCCCCACCCGCGAGGGCGCCGAGGGTGACGACCAGGGCGAGGAGCACATCAGGCGCCGTAGGTGAAGGTGAACACACGAGCGCCGGTGCTCCGGGCGCGCAACTCGAGGGTGCCGTCCTCGATGGTCGCCCCGGTGACCAGATGCAGCAGGTCTTGGTTGTCCAACCTTGCGACGGTGCGCCCGTCGACGACGGTCAGCAAACCACCTCGCCGGTCGGCGGGGACGGCCTTGCCGTCGAGGGTGACGTCCAGGACGACCGGCCCGGAGGCGGGGGCCGTGGTGGCGTAGACGTCCTTGGCGTGGAACTTCTGCGTGATGGCTCCGGCCGCGGCGAGCTGGAGGTACTCGAGGCCCCCGTCACCGAGCCGTCCAGCCCGATCTTGTCCCGGTCCTGCGGGCCGTCGTGACGGAGGACGGTCCTGCCCGGCTCGACAAGGCCGCCGGAGCCGATGGAGGAGGCACCGCGCTCGGCCCCGAGGTAGGTCTCGGGCGTCAGGTTGCTGCCGAGGCCGCCGGGCTGCTCGGTCGTCGGCACCTCGCCGATCCGTGCAACGGGCACGGTGCCGCCCTCGGCGAGCACCGCCCGGACCGCGTCTTCGATGTCGGTGTCGCCGCCCTACCCGATGTGGCCGTAGCGGACCTTGCCCTGCCGGTCGATGAGGTAGTCGGCCGGCCAGGAGGTGTTCTGGTGGGCGTTCCAGGTGCTCATGTTGGGATCTTCGGCGACCGGCCAAATCACGCCGAGCTCCTTGACCGCGCGGGCCACGTTGGCGTGCTTCTTCTCGAAGCCGAACTCCGGGCTGTAGACGCCCAGCATGACCAGCCGTGAACTGGCGTAGGTCTTGTTGAGCTTGGCCAGGAACGGGAAGGTGCGCCGGCGGTTGATGCACGTGTAGGTCCAGAAGTCGACGAGGACCACCTTGCCTGGCAGCGACTGCATCGTCACGGGGTGGTGTTGTCGAAATCCGACACCCCGGCCAGCTCCGGCACCGTGGAAGCCTCGGCAGCAGTCAAGATCCGCGGTCCGCCCGCGGACGACGTCAAGACCTTTTCGGGGTTGGTGCTGAGTGCGAAAACGACGGCGAGCACGGTGACGAGGGCGGCCACGAGCGCAGCACGACGGAGGTTCACCCTGATCTTCGCTGGTCGGGCCGCTCTGGCCTCCCCGCTCACTGTGACGAAGGCCTAACGGATCTCGGTGATCTCCGGGCCGCGCGCCGGCATCTTCAGCCCGGACTCCTGGCCCAGGGCCGGCGGCTCACCCTCCACGGCCTGCACAGCGTCGGCCGGCAGCGTCAGGGGCAGTGGGTCGCGGACAGCCATCGGGTCGGTGCCGCGCACGACGACGACGTGCCGCATCGCCTCGAGCAGCGGCGCTGCAGCGGAGTCCTCGGTGGCTCCCGGGCCGGTCACCAGGCCGCGCAGGAACCAGCGGGGACCGTCGACGCCGACAAAGCGCGCGGGCGCCAGGACCACACCCTGTCCAGGCACGTCGGTGGGGACGGCCGCCCGAAGCTCGGTTCCGAGCGTGCCGTCGGCCTCCTCGGCCTGGCCACCGCCGGTCGTGAGGGCATCACGGATCTCGGTGCGGACCTGCTGCCAGATGCCCTCGGTCTTGGGGGCGGCGAAGGCGTTGAGCTGCAGGGCCGACTCGCCGTGCACCAGGGTGGCTGCGACGACTTCCCCCTCCGGGCTGACCTCCAGCCGCACGTCAAAGTCGGGCAGCACGACCACCTGCAGGGCGCCGAGGTCGAGCCGGGGCGTCTCCATCTCGGGTGCGTCGGCGAGGTCCCACGGACCCTGCGGGCGCGAAAAGGTCGCAAGCCGCTCCTCGCGCTCCTGCCGGGCGATGTCGGCGAACAGCTCTGCGTCCTCGAGGGCACGGTCGTCGTTGTCGAGGTCGTCCACGAAGGAGTCGGGGTCGACGTCCCGCACTCCGGGGACCTCAGGGACCCCACCGACCTCGGGCTTCTTGCGTCCGAACGCCACTTATCGACCTCCTGCTCGACCGGCACCATCGCCGGGACTGCTCCTGCGATCTTCCGCTGCCTCAGGGCGGGCCCCCAGGCCGGTGGACCCGTGCCCACCGGCGCCGCGTTCCGTGCTCGTCAGCACGTCAGCCTCGACCCACGCGACCTGCTCGACGCGCTGGACGACGAGCTGGGCCACCCGGTCAAGACGGCGCAGGTGCACCGTCTCACGCGGGTCGTGGTTGATGACGATCACCGTGATCTCGCCCCGGTAGCCCGCGTCGATCGTCCCAGGCGCGTTGACCAGCCCGACGCCGTGGTGCGCCGCCAGGCCGGAGCGGGGGTGGACGAACCCGGCGTACCCCTCGGGCAGGGCGACCGCGATGCCGGTCGGCAGGACGGCGCGCTCCCCCGGGGCGATCTCGGCGTCGACGGTGGTGACGAGGTCGCAGCCCGCGTCCCCCGGCCGGGCGTAGGTGGGCAGGGGCACCTCAGGGTCCAGCCGCGTCACGGCGATCTCGAGGGCCTCCACGGAGCAAGACCGTACCGTGGCCGCATGCCAAACAGCGTGCTCGTCACCGGAGCCAACAGCGGGATCGGCCTGGTGACCTGCCTGGAGCTGGCCGCTGCCGGCTGGGAGGTCATCGGATCAGCGCGTACGGCCGACAAGGCAGCCCACCTGGTGGACGTCGCCGCGCAGCAGGGTCTGACTGTGCGGACCGTGTTGCTCGACGTCGATGACGCCGCCTCGTGCGCTGCCGCCGTGCAGGAGGTCGGGGAGCTGCACGCGCTCGTCAACAACGCTGGTTACGCGCTGTCGGGCGCGGTCGAGGACCTGTCCGACGAGCAGGTGCGCGCCCAACTCGAGACCAACGTCGTGGCGCCGCTGCGGCTGGCCCGCCTGGTGCTGCCGGGCATGCGCGAGCGCGGCGACGGCCGGATCGTCAACATCTCCTCCGTCGCAGGACGCCTCACGACGCCCCTGATGGGTTGGTACTGCGCGTCCAAGCACGCCCTGGAGGCGGTCACCGACGCGCTCCGGATAGAGGTGGCCGGCGACGGGGTGAAGGTGTCGCTCGTCGAGCCCGGGATGTTCGCGACCGACGTGTGGTCAGCGGCGCGGAGCGGCGGCTTCCCGGCCGCGACCAACCCCCGGTACGCCGCGGCGTACGCGCGTGGGGAGGCCCTGGGGTCCCGCTCCCACAAGCTGCCCGACCCGGTCTGGGTGGCCCGGACGGTCCGGGTGGCGCTGACCAACCCGGTACCGCTCGCCCGCTATGTCGTCGGGGCGGATGCCGTCGCGGGGATCGCGCTCGAGACGGTCCTGCCGACCGTGCTGCTTGACTACGCCAAGGAGGTCAGCACCGGGCTGCGCTCGGCCCGTCGGCTGCCCCTCGTGTCCCGCCTGCTGCCGTGACCTACCGGGAGAGCTGGCGGGTCCCCATCTGGTGGGCCGTGATGGGCCTGGGGCTCGGGCTCGGGGTCGCGGCGGAGGTCCACCAGGGAGCGGGCGGACTGAGGGCCATCCTGCCCTACGTCCTGATCCCGCTGGTCGTCCTCTGTGCGCTGGTCTACCTGTCCCGCCAGCGGATCCTGGTGCAGTACGGCGTCCTGCACGTCCCCGGCGCGCGCGCCCCCCTGGACGCCTTCGACGCCCCCGAGACCCTCGACCAAAAAGGCCTACGGCTCTACCTCGGACCGGCCGCAAAGCGGCACGCCTGGGTGGCCGTGAAGCCCTGGCACCACGCTGCGGTCCTGCTCGCGGTGACCGACCCCGAGGACGAGACGCCGTACTGGTTGGTCGGGACCCGACACCCAGAGGCCCTCGCGGCGGCCGTCCGGACCGCCCCCTAGCCTGTTCGGCGTGACCCTGTCGGATGCAGACCTCGCCTTCGCCGGCGTCAACGGCCAGCGCACCCTGCTCCGGGACGGCAGCGTGACGGCCGTCGAGCTGCTCGAGCTGAGCCTGCGCCGGATCCGCGAGCTCGACCCCGCCGTCGGCGCCTTCCGGACGCTGTTTAGCTCGGCCCGTGCGGAGGCCGAGGCTGCGGACGTTGCCCTGGCCGCGGGCGACGAGCGGGCGCTGCTGGGGGTGCCGATGGCCGTCAAGGACAACCTTCAGGTCGCCGGCCAGTCGCAGTTCCAAGGGACCGGCTCCCCCCAGCCACCGGCGACCGAGGACGCCGAGATCACCCGTCGGCTGCGGGCAGCCGGCGCCGTCCTCGTCGGCTCGACGAACCTCCCCGAGCTCGCGCTCTGGCCCTTCACCGAGAGCCGGACGTTCGGCGCCACCCGCAACCCGTGGGACCTCGACCACACGCCGGGCGGCTCCTCCGGCGGCAGCGCAGCGGCCGTCGCCGCGGGCATGGTCGCGGCGGCGCACGCCACCGACGGGGGTGGCTCGATCCGGATCCCGGCGGCCTGCTGCGGCCTCATAGGTCTCAAGCCGACCCGCGGTTTCGTCTCCCTCGCCCCCGACCTCGAGCACTGGCACGGCCTGTCGGTCGCGGGCTGCGTCACCCGCTCGGTCGAGGACACGGTCACCGTGCTGAACGTCCTGCAGGACACCGTGCTGGCCCTGACCGACCCGGGGCCGCTCACGATCGCCTGGTCGACGAAGACGCCGGTGCCCTCGCCCGTGGACCCGGTCGTCTGCGGTGCGCTCGAAGCCGTCGTACGACGGCTCGGAGCGTTGGGGCACACGACGGTGCCCGCAGACCCGTCGTACGCGGGGGTGCAGGAGTCGTTCCTGGTGCGTTACGCCGCGGGGGTGACCGAGGACCTCGCGCAGCTGGTCGAGCCGACGGCGACCGAGCCCCGTACCCGGCTGGTCGCCGGACTGGGAAGGCCCTTGCGTGGACGCGCGCTGCGGCGGGCGCTGCGGCTCGGCGAGCAGGCCGCGACCCGCCTCGCCGTGATGCCGGGTGGCGCCGACCTGCTGTTGACGCCCTCGCTCGCCGCACCGCCGACGCGGGTGGGGGCCCTGAAAGGGCTGCGTACCCCGGTCCTGGCGGGACGCGGCGTGCCGTACACGCCAGCCTGGAACGTCACCGGGCAGCCTGCCCTCTCGTTCCCCGCCGGCTTCACGGTGAACGGACTACCCCTGTCCGTCCAGCTTGTCGGTCCGCCCCACAGCGAGGCGCTGCTGCTGTCCGTCGCTGCCCAGCTGCAGGACTGGACCGGCGCCCGCCCGCCTCATTCCTAAGATCCCCATCGGGCCAGTGAACCGTGGGTAACCTCAGTTTGTGACCTCCGCCACCCACGCGCCTGGGGCCGACCTGGACGCGCTGCTCGCCAGCCGCCTTCGGCGCACGCTGTTCGGCTCGGTCCTGAGCGACCGGGTGGCGACCGTGGTCTTCGACGTCGGTCACAGCCAGTGGACGGTCGAGCTCGACCGCGGTCGCAGCCGGGTCCGGCGCGGCGCCGGCGCGGATCCCACCCTCGTCATCCGCGGCACGCCCTCGGTCCTGGCGGACGTGATTGCGGGTCGGGCATCGGGCATCAACGCCTTCCTTTCCGGCCAGGTCACGGTCCGCGGCGACCTCGGGCTGTCCCTCCAGCTCGACGGGCTGTTCGAGGACGGCTCACCACGGCCGACCTCGTTCCCGAAGGCCCAGGAGGTGCTCGCCATGGGCATCCGCACCGCCTACCTCGAAGCCGGGCCAGCCGACGCCCCTCCGATCCTGCTGCTGCATGGCCTCGGTGCCACCAACGCGTCCCTACTGCCCTGCCTGGCCGACCTGTCCCGTGACCACCGCGTCCTGGCCCCCGACCTGCCGGGCTTCGGCCAGAGCGCAGCCCCCGCGGCCTCCTACACCCCCGCCTGGTACGCCGCCTGGGTCGAGGCCTTCCAGCACGAGGTCGGCGCCCGCCGCGCGGTCGTGCTGGGCAACTCCCTCGGCGGTCGCATCGCCCTCGAGGCCGGCCTCACGCACCCCCGCTCGGTCCGCGGACTGGTGCTGCTGACTCCCTCGCCGGCCTTCCGACGGCTGCGCCAGTTGGTCCCCGCCGTACGCCTGCTGCGTCCTGAGCTGGCGCACCTGCCCGTCCGCTTGAACCACCGGCTCGTCGTCGAGGCGATCCGGGGCATGTTCAGCGACCCCGACCGCCTGTCGACCACCTGGTATGACGCCGCCGCCGACGAGTGCGTGCGCGTGTTCCGGTCGAGCGCCCACCGGGTGTCCTTCTTCAGCGTAGCGCGGCAGATCTTCCTCGAGGACGCCCATGGGCGCAACGGCTTCTGGGACCGGCTGGCGGGCCTCGAGCCGCCCGCGCTGTTCCTCTGGGGCGACCGCGACCGCCTCGTTCCGGCGTCCTTCGCCCGGCACGTCACCGACGTGCTGCCGCGGGCTCACTCCATCGTGCTGCAGGACTCCGGGCACGTGCCGCAGTTCGAGCACCCGCAGGCCACGATGGCCCTGGTCCGCGGCTTTCTCGCCGAGCTGCCCGCTTCCTGAGCCTCCCCCGGCCCTGTACGGGCGGGCGGCCCCTCAGTCGGCGCGTGTCGACAGCACCCACTAGCGTCGGCCTCGTGACCACCTCGACCGCTCCCCCCGCTCCTGGCGGCCAGAGCCGGGCCGACCGTCACCCCTTCCTGGTGCTGGCGATCGTCCTCACGGCTGTGTTCGTGCAGCTGCTGGACGTGTCGATCGTCAACGTGGCGATCCCGTCGATCCAGAAGGACATCGGCGCGTCGTTCGGCGCCATCCAGCTGGTCCTGGCCGGCTACCAGCTCGCCTTCGCCTGCCTGCTGATCACCGGCGCCCGGCTCGGCGACATCTACGGCCGCAAGAAGCTGTTCATGATCGGGATGACCACCTTCACGATCGCCTCGGCCCTGTGCGGGCTGGCGCCCAACGCCACGACCTTGGTGCTGGCCCGCGTGCTGCAGGGCATCGGCAGCGGCCTGATGTTCCCGCAGGTCCTGGCGGTCATCCAGGTGACGATCCCGCCGAAGGAGCGCGGGAGGGCCTTCGGGATCTTCGGCGCCACGATCGGCATCGCCACCATCCTGGGCCCGCTGATCGGCGGCGTGCTGATCAGCGCCAACCTGTTCGGGACCGACTGGCGGATGATCTTCCTGGTCAACATCCCGGTCGGTGTCATTGCGCTCATCGCGGCGTTCGTCGAGCTGCCCGACAGCAAGGCGCCGGACGCACCCCGCCTCGACATACCCGGGGCCTTGCTCGTCACGGCGGGACTGTTCTTGCTGATCTACCCGCTGACCGAGGGCCGGGAGAAGGGCTGGCCGGTGTGGATCTACGTCATGCTGATCGCCTCGGTGCCCTTCCTGGTGGCCTTCGTGCGGTTGCAGCAGAAAAAAACCGCGGCACGCACCGATCCGCTGATGCTCATGACGCTGTTCGGCAACACGTCCTTTCGCACCGGGCTGGTCCTGTCGATGGTGTTCTTCGCGGGGATCCCCGCGTTCTTCTTCAGCTTCAGCCTGTACCTGCAGGTCGGCCTGGGCTTCACGGCCCTGCATGCCGGACTCACAACCTTCCCGTTCGCAGTGGCCTCCGGCTTTGCCTCCTCCCGCTCCGACGGGCTGGCGCAGCGACTGGGCACCCGGGTCCTCACGATCGGCGCCGGCCTGCTCGCACTCGGCATGGTCGTGGTGATCGTCGTGCTGCACGTTGCCGGTACCGATCTGCACTCCTATGAGATCGCCCCGTTCCTGCTCATCGCGGGCCTGGGCCTGGGCCTGTTCATCGCCCCGCTGACCAACCTGGTCCTGGCCGGGATCGAGGGCCGCGAGGCGGGCTCGGCGTCCGGCGTGCTTTCCACCAGCCAGCAGGTCGGTGGCGCGCTGGGCGTCGCCCTGGTCGGGCTGATCCTGTTCGGGGTCCTCGGCAGCCACGCATCCGCCGCGGCCCGCGCCGAGAGCCCGGCGCTGGCCAGGGCGCTCACCGCCGCTGGCACGCCGGCCACCGGGACCGCTGCCGCCGTTCAGGGCTTCGAGCGCTGCTTCGTCCTGCGCTCGAAGGCCCCCGACCCGTCGACCATTCCGAAGGGATGCGCCGCGACGGGCAGCGGACCCGCCGGCAAGGCCTTCGCCGACGCCGCCACCCAGGCTCGCAAGGCGAACTTCCTGCACGCCCTGGAGCGCAGCCTGCTGTTCGAGGTGACTGTGTTTCTGATCGCGATGGCCGTCACGACCTTGTTGCCCAAGGTCGCCAGGGGCCAGCTCGGGCAGGTCGCGCCGGCCGAGGCCTGACCCACCGCCACACCGCAGCGGCGGGCCTGCCAGCCGGCGGCTTGTTCGCCCCGTTATGGGCCGGAAGTACCGCTCTTGAGCAGCAAGGATGGACTATCTGCGCATCCGCAGATCGCTGACCAAACAGTCCCCCAAGGAAACCGTCTCGCGGCGGTTAAGCTCCGCGCCGGCGACCGCACCGGCGAAGAACGGCGCCAGCGAGGTCAGGTTGCGACCGAGCCGGCGGACGATCCGTTGCCGTAGCTGCTGCCGGGCCGCGCTGCTCAGGACGGACGACAGCGACAGCCCCGCACCATCCCGGTCCAAGCCACGCCTGGCCGCCCAGGACGTCAGGTAGGCCACGGTCCGTTGTGGGGCGGACCCTTGCGGGGACCGCCCGTAGACGACGTGTAGCTCGGCGACCAGCTTGAGCTCGACGGCGACGACGGCGAGCGTCTCGGCGGCGAGCTGCACTGGTGCGGCCAACAGCCCAGGCGGGGCCGCGAACTCGACCGACGCCAGCGCCCCCGCCGCCGCACCGAGCCCGGCCGTGGTCCTCGCGGCGTTTTTGATGAGGGCCTTCGCCAAGTCGTCACCGGACAGGCCGTGGTGATGGGACCTCAAGGACAGCAGGTCACGCACGGGCAGGTGCGGAACGATCTCGTCGGTGACGAGGTCGACTAGGACCTTGCCGGACAGAGCGGCCCGCGCACCGGCCCTGCGCATCACCCCCGACAGGGACCGTGTCAGCGACGCGAGCAGCCGCCCACGCTCGCCACGGTCCAGTTCCTCGACGGCCAATCGGCCCAGGATCTCACCGACGTCGTCGGCCGGCTTAGCGCCCTTGGCCGGCTTCATCGCTCAGAGCGGTCCGCGTGCCGCAGCACCCATGTGAAGCCGACAGCCTTATCCACCGCAGACAGCACGAGCACCTCCAGCTGCGCCTCATTGTCATTTTCCAAGAGGGCGATTACCGGTTCGGTCATGCCGCAAGGCCGCCCATGCCGGCGCGGGAACCGCCGGCCCTCCCTACGCGCACTCGCGGCAAGTGAGGCGCCCGCCCTTGTCGGAGGCGAGCTGGCTTCGGTGGTGAACCAGGAAGCAGGACGAGCAGGTGAACTCGTCGCTCTGCTTCGGCAGGACCTTGACGGTGAGTTCCTCACCGGACAGGTCGGCTCCAGGCAGCTCGAGTGCCTCGGCAAGGTCGGTCTCGTCGACGTCGACGCTGCTGGACTGGGCCTCGGCCCGGCGGGCCTTCAGCTCCTCGAGGCTGTCCTCGCCGAGGTCGTCCGCTTCGGAGCGGCGGGGGGTGTCGTAATCGGTGGCCATGGTGGTCGGGCTCTCTTTTCTTTTGCATCCGGCGCGGGGACAACGCGCAACGGCGTCGTTCTGTGCCCGAGGGCGGAAAATCTTGTGGAGTGGAGCGGCAGAGGGTAGTGCCTGCCGCGCTCGCAGCCCTACCCCGTTCGGGCCCCGATCACCTGCGGATTGCCTGTACGTCGGCCAGCTGGCCGTACGCGCCCCAGATCAGGTCCGTCAGCAGCTCGCTGAGCACGCTGCGGTCCGTGTCCTGCTCCTCGAGCCATCGTTCGCCGGCCACCTGCACCAGGCCCACGATGCCGGCCGCCCAGACCGGCGCCCGGAGGTCGTCGGCGGCTAGCCGCAGCTCGTGCGTGATGCCGGCGGCGAGCAGCTCCTGCAGCCGCCGGACGAACCCGCGGACCTGGCCGTGGACCTGGGCGGCCTCCTCGGACTGCACCAGGAACCGGTAGACCTGGGGCTCCGCCCCGATCACGGCCAGGTAGGTGTCGATGGTCCGCAGCACCCGCACACGCGGCACCCCGCCGCCGGTGAGGGAGTCCACCAGGGCATCGAGCAGCCGGTCGGTGTGCCGGCCGGCGAGCGCGGCGTACAGGCCGCTCTTGTCCCCGAAGTGGCGGTACAGGATCGGCTTGGTGATGCCGGCCTCGGCAGCGATGGCCGCCATCGACGCCGAGGCCCCGTCCCGCTGCACGACCAGATCCGCGGCAGCAAGCAGGCTCTCGCGCCGTGCGTCCCGGTCCAGCAGCAGCGTCACGGGATCTGGTGCCCCGAGATGGCCCGGCTGATGATCAGTCGCTGGATCTCGCTGGTGCCCTCGAAGATCGTGTAGATCTTTGCGTCGCGGTGCCAGCGCTCCACTGGGTACTCACGGGTGTAGCCGTTGCCGCCGAGGATCTGGATAGCCTTCTCGGTGACGTCGACCGCGGTCTCACCGGCGTACAGCTTGGACATCGAGCCCTCGCCAGAGGTGAACGGGACGCCGTTGCGACCCATCCAGGCCGCGCGCCAGACCAGTAGGCGGGACGCGTCGATCTTGGTCTTCATGTCGGCGAGCATGAAGGCGATGCCCTGGTTCTGGACGATCGGGCGGCCGAACTGCTCGCGGGTCTTGGCGTAGTCCAGGGAGTACTCGTAGGCAGCGCGGGCGATGCCGACAGCCTGGGCCCCGACCGACGGCCGTGAGGCCTCGAAGGTCGCCATCGCCGCCTGGCCGCCCTTCTCGCGGCCGCTCGACAGCGACTCCCCGCGCTTGAGCGCTTCCTGCCGCTCACGGGCTTTCGCGAGGCGCGCGTCAAGTTTTTCCTTACCGCCAAGCAACTGGCTGCCCGGAATGCGGCAGTTGTCGACGATGACCTCGGAGGTGTGCGAGGCCCGGATGCCGTGCTTTTTGAACTTCTGGCCTTGGGACAGCCCGCGACCCTTGGAGTCCGGGCCAAGTACGAAGGAGGCCTGGCCGCGAGCCTTGAGCGAGGCGTCGACAGACGCGACGACCACGTGCACGTCGGCGATGCCGCCGTTGGTGATCCAGGTCTTGACGCCGTTGAGGACCCACTCGTCGGTCTTCTCGTCGTAGACAGCGGTGGTCTTCATCGACGACACGTCGGACCCGGCGCCCGACTCGGAGACAGCAAGCGCGCACAGCTTGACGTCGTCGGGCGTGCCGAAGCACTGGGGGGCCCACTCCGCGAGCTGCTCGGGGGTGCCGTTGCCCAGGATCCCGGCCAAACCCAGGGTCGACCCGACGATGGCGAGGCCGATGCCGGCGTCGCCCCAGAAGATCTCCTCCATGGCGACCGGCAGGCTGATACCTGACTCGTCACCCCAGAGGCTGGCGAAGAAGTCCAGCGAGTAGATACCGGCACGCGCCGCCTCCTGGATGACCGGCCAGGGAGTCTCCTCCCGCTCGTCCCACTCGCTCGCGGAAGGCCGGATGACATCGGTGGAGAACTCGTGCAGCCACTTCTGGAGTGTCTGCTGGTCCTCGGTGAGCTCGAGCGTGAAGCCAGCCATGGTCATGCGCTCCTGTGGGTTACCCTTCCCTGGACGAAGGTCGGCTTCGTGCCCGGGAAGTAGGGGGACGGGGTGAGCTCGGACGAGGGCAGGAACTGCGGGAACCGGGAGTCCGTCTGGGACCTGTCAGCCAGTGCTTTCTCCTTGATGAGGGAGTTGTACTGGTCGGCCAGCGCCTCAGGGGTGTTCGTGTTCAGGACGACCTCGCGCCCCCAAGTGCGGGCGCTCCTGGCGACCCCCGGGATCCGCGAGTGCTCAGGGACGAGGCACTCGGCGGCGATGGCGTTCTCGCTGACGGCCCAGATGCCGTCGGAGGTGTTGAGCACGAGGGACTGGTTGCCGAGCGCGTGCCCGGGGGTGGCGACCAGGGCCACGCCCGGACCGAGCAGCACGTCGCCATCGATCGCGACCAGCCCGTCCACCAACAGGTCGGTGTAGGTGTCCGGCTGGTACCACTGGCGCTGCAGCGGGTGCAGATCTGCCATCGCCTCGAGCTCCTTGCGCTGCACCAGGAGCTGCGCGTTCGGGAAGGCCGCCTCGGTGGTGGACGTGCCGACCCAGCGGCGCACGTCCTGGGTGTGCAGGTGGTCGAAGGCCAGGTAGTCGACCTCCTCCGGCACGATGCCGAGGGCGCCGAGGTTCTCGAGCACGGTCGCGTGCCGGGTGACGACGCGGCTCTGCACCAGCGAGGGCGTCTGGGCGTTCATCCGGGCAAAGTAGGGCGTGTACTCCCCCCGCTCGTGGTCGCTCGGCTCGAAGACGAGCGTCCTGGTGCGGCCGGAGTCGGCCCAGCGGACGACGAGCATCCGGTTCGTGATCGACAGGTACGGCGAGGGCGTGAGCGCCGCCCGCCAGAGCCCGAACCGCACCGGATAGGGCAGGGTGACGAGGTCCTTGGTGGTCACGCTCGTGGGCGTGCCGGTGGCCAGCAGGTCGCGCCGGAACACCTCGGCTGCCTCGCGGACCTGGCGCAGCTGCACGCCGTACGACGCGTCCTTCTCCACGGCGTCGAAGGCGTCCAGGCGGGTGCCGACGACGGTTCTGGCGTCATGCAGGTCGGTCAGGGTCACAGGGAAACTCCTCGAGAGACGGGTGTTACCGGTGGTAACCGTGTCGCGCCCGAGGTGCGGTGTCAAGCCACACCTTGACATTGGTTACCAACGGTAACACCCTGGCGGCATGGCAACCGTCAGCGTCGACGAGCTCAGCGTCCACGGCAACCTGGTGCGCTACGCCCAGGCCGGGACGAAAGGTCTGGTGGTGGTACTGGTCCACGGCATGGCCTCCCGCGCGGCCCAGTGGGAGCAGGTGATGTCGACCCTGGGGGACCATTACCAGGTGATCGCACCAGACCTGCTCGGCCACGGCCTGTCGGCCAAGCCCCGCGGCGACTACTCCCTCGGCGCCCAGGCCTGCGGCATCCGCGACCTGCTCGCGGCGCTGGGTCACGACCGCGTCTCCCTCGTCGGGCACAGCCTGGGCGGCGGCATCGCGATGCAGTTCGCCTACCAGTTCCCGGAGCGGATCGAGCGCCTCGCGCTCATCAGCGCCGGCGGCCTCGGCCCCGAGGTGTCGCCCTTCCTGCGGGCCGCGACCCTGCCCGGGTCCGAGATCGTCCTGCCGATCATTACCGGCTCGTGGGTGCGCGCCGCTGCCCGGGCCGTCGACCGCGTCGTGTCGCCAGTCGTCCCTGCCGGGATGCGCGAGGCTCTCGTCGGCTTCGGCTCGCTCGCAGACGGCCCCACCCGGGACGCCTTCGTCCACACCGCTCGCTCGGTCATCGACGTCCGCGGCCAGCGGGTCGACGGCCGCGACCGCCTCTACCTGGCTGTCGACCTGCCACTGCTGGTCGTCTGGGGCGCCAAGGACGCCATCATCCCCGTCCAGCACGGCCTGGCCGTCGGCCAGGCCGTCCCGACCGCCCGCGTCGAGATCTTCGCCCAGTCCGGCCACTTCCCGCACCTGACAGAGCCGGCCCGGCTGTCGGCGCTGCTGCACGACTGGGTGTCGAGCACCGAGCCCGCCGTCCTCGACGCCCACTCGCTCACCTCGCGCCTTCGCGACCCGACGAGCCAACCCGTGGCCTAGCGCGGGCCTAGCGCCGGCATAGAGCGACGGTCTACTTCTGAGAGGCGTCGAACTCCAGCGCCTTCTGCAACGTCACGCCGGTGCTCGCACAGCCGACGCCCTTCTCGCCGCCCTGGTTGCCCCCAGCGTAGGTCCGGACGAACTCCAGCAACCGCGGGTCGGTCGCGGTCTGTACCTTCAGCGCGAGCCCCCACGTCGAGGCGATCACTGCCGCGTCCTGGCCGTTGTAGGGCGACACCATCACGAACTCGCGGTTGGTCTGCGCAAGCATCGCGAGGGTCGCGATGCCGGCGGGCGGCAGGGTCGGCTGGTAGGTAATCCAGATCCCGCCGTGCTCCTCGGAGTGCACGGCGTTCTCCTTGGGCAGCTCCTCGGTGTAGACCTGGCACTTGAGCCAGGCCGGACTGTGCGCGCCTCCGACAGGTGGCGACTGCGGGTAGCTCTGCGGGTACTGCCCCTTGGTCAGGTGGTTGTGGCTGAGCCCGGTGAACACGGCTACCCCGCTGATCGCGGGGCTCGGGGCGACCTTCGGGGAACTGCTGCTCCCACCACAGCCGGCGAGCAGGACGACGAGGGCAACGGGAAGCAGGCGCACCCGCTCACCGTATGTCGTCTTCCTGCGAACTCCGCCCAAAGCAGGCTCAGCAGGTGACTGCCCGCCCTTCTGCTTTCGGCCCCGGTCGGCAGGGCGATATGCCACGCTGCCGCACCGACTGCTGACCCGTACCGACTGCTAACCGCCTACCAACCATTGACCCTTGGGAGATCTCGTGGACGTGCTCTACACCGCAGTAGCGACAGCGCGTGGCGGCCGCGAGGGCGAGGTCGTCAGTGACGACGGCGTGCTCGACCTGATGCTCGACCTGCCCACCGAGCTCGGCGGCTCCGGCGGCGACGCGACCAACCCGGAGCAGCTGTTTGCCGCGGGCTACTCGGCCTGCTTCCACTCCGCCCTGAAGCGCGCTGCCGGCTCGCAGAAGGTCCACGTGACGGGGACGCAACGGTTAGCCTGTTAACCGACGGCTCCGCCTTCGGCATCTTAGTCACCCTCGTCGGCGCGTTCCCGGCCCTCGACGCCTCCGCCGGCGCCGAGCTGATGGAGCAGGCCCACCAGGTGTGCCCCTACTCCCGCACCACCCGTGGCAACATCGAGGTCACCCTCACCGTCGCCTGAGGTCTGTGTGCGCCATCCCCCCGTGATCCTCGAGACCCGCGGCCGCCCCACCTGCCGGACGCTTCCGCGGAAGCGTTGGTGTTAGGTGGTGGGCATGGCAGCCGAGGTCCCTACGATCCTGGCCACATCCGGTGGCACGGTGCCTGGCACTCGTACACGCTGGATGCCAGGGCCTCTGACGCGGTTTGCCGTCGATCTGGCAGGCGTGGACGGTCGCTCACCGCGGGTGTGCTTCATCGGCACAGCCTGCGGTGATGACGCCGGCCTGCTGCGAACGTTCCACGAAGTCGCCCAGCTCGAAGGCTGGCTCGGCAGTCACCTCTCGTTGTTCCCCATGCCCAACGTCGATGACATCGCAGGTCACCTTGTGGACCAGGACGTCATCTGGGTCTGGGGTGGAAGTGTTGCTGGGCTGCTCGCCATGTGGCGCCTGCACGGCGTGGACGATGCCTTGCGGCTTGCGTGGGAGGCCGGCGTGGTCCTCACCGGAGTGTCAGCGGGATCCCTCTGCTGGCACGCGGGTGGGACGACCGATTCGTTCGGGCCCGATCTGCAGCCCATCGACGCGCTGGGGTTCCTTCCGTGGAGCAACGGCGTGCACTACGACAGCGAGCCGCAGCGTCGTGTGCTCTTCCACGAGTTGGTGAGAGCTGGCAGGCTCGCAGCCGGCTACGCGACAGATGACGGGGCGGGCCTGCTCTATCGCGGAACGGTCCTGACGGAGGCAGTGTGCGAGGTCGAAGGCGCAGGTGCTTACAGGGTCGAGCTGGTCAACGGGGACGTCATTGAGACCCGGCTTCCTGTGCGATTGCTGGCCTAGTCCGGCCTAGTCCCAGAACCGCTCCCCGCCAACGACCTGAGAACAGACCCCATCGGTGGTCCTCCCTCGACGCTTCCTGGGCCGCAAGAGCTCAACTCAAGACCTGCTCGCCCTTCCCGAGGACGACCACGCCTGCGTCGGTGATGGTGAACCCTCGCGCCCGGTCCGCGGCAGGGTCGACGCCGATCTGAGCCCCGGGCCAGACGACGACGTTCTTGTCCAGGATGGCGTTGCGCACGATCGCGCCCTCACCGATCTCGACGTTGTGCATGAGGACGCTGGCCTCGACCTCCGCCCTCGGCTGCACCCGTACCCCCGGCGACAGGATCGAAGTGCGGACGGTGCTTCCGGAGACGATGACGCCCTGGCTGACGAGGCTGTTGATCGCCGTACCGACCCGGCCTGGCTCGGCGAAGACGAACTTCGCGGGGGGCAGCGACGGGGCGCTGGTGAGGATCGGCCACTGCCGGTTGTAGAGGTTGAAGACAGGATGCACCGAGACGAGATCCATGTGGGCGTCGTAGTAGGAGTCGAGCGTCCCCACGTCGCGCCAGTAGCCCCTATCCCGATCGGTCGAGCCGGGTACGTCGTTCTGGTCGAAGTCGTAGACCTCCGCGCCCTGGCGCTCGACCATCATCGGGATGATGTTGCCGCCCATGTCGTGCACGGAGCCCTCGTCACCGGCGTCATGCTTCACGGCCTCGAGCAGCGCCTCAGTGGAGAACACGTAGTTGCCCATCGAGGCATAGACCATCTCCAGGTCGTCGGGCAGCCCGGGCGGGTTGTCGGGCTTCTCTAGGAATGCGGTGATCTTGCGGCCGCCACCGTCGGTCTGGATGACCCCGAAGCCCTTCGCCTCCGCGCGCAGGATCCGGATGCCGGCCACGGTCACGCCGGCTCCACTGGCGATGTGCTGCTCGACCATCTGCCGCGGGTCCATCCGGTAGACGTGGTCCGCCCCGAACACGACGATGTGGTCGGGCTGGTCGTCGTACACGAGGTTCAGGCTCTGGTGGATAGCGTCCGCACTGCCGCGGAACCACTGGGGGCCGAGCCGCTGCTGCGCGGGCACCGGCGTGACGTAGTTGCCGAGCAGCGTCGACATCCGCCAGGTCGTCGTGATGTGCCGGTCGAGGCTGTGGCTCTTGTACTGCGTGAGCACCACGATCCGCAGGTAGCCGGCGTTGACGAGGTTGGACAGCACGAAGTCGACGAGGCGGTAGATCCCGCCGAAGGGCACGGCGGGCTTGGCACGGTCGGCCGTGAGGGGGTTCAGCCGCTTACCCTCCCCGCCAGCAAGGACGATTCCGAGCACACGCGGTTCTGTCATGGGGGTGATCCTGTCCCACTAGTTTGCTGACATGCTCATCGGCATCCTGACACGCGAGTGGCCCCCCGAGATCTACGGCGGAGCGGGGGTCCACGTCGAGTACCTCTGCCGCGCCCTGCAGCCACTGGTCGACGTCTCCGTGCACGCCTTCGGCGGCGTCGGTGCCACCGTTCACACGCCCGACCCTGCGCTGTCGCAGGCGAACCCGGCACTGCAGACCTTGTCGGTCGACCTGCGGATGGCCGCCTCCCTCGAGGGCTGTTCGGTCTTGCACTCCCACACCTGGTACGCCGACCTGGCGGGGCACCTCGGCGCCCTGATGTGGGACGTGCCGCACGTCGTCACGACGCACTCGCTCGAGCCGCACCGGCCGTGGAAGGCCGACCAGCTCGGAGGCGGCTACCGGATCTCCTCCTGGGCGGAGAAGGTGGCCGTCCACGACGCCGCCGCGGTCATCGCCGTGTCGGAGGGCATGCGCACCGACGTCCTCGAGGCGTACCCGGGTCTGGACCCGACCCGGGTCCAGGTGGTGCACAACGGAATCGACACCGTGGAGTACGCCCCGGTCGAGGCCGTGGACGTCCTCGAACGGCTCGGCGTTGACCCGGCTGTCCCCTATGCCATGTTCGTCGGGCGGATCACGCACCAGAAGGGCGTCGAGCATCTGCTGCGCTCCGCGGCCTCCTGGCCGGGCCAGCTCGTGTTCTGCGCCGGCACCCCCGACACCCCCGAGATCGCCGCCTCCGTCGCCGCCCTCGTCGCCCAGCTCCAGGCCACCCGCCCGGGGGTGCTCTGGGTGCAGGACATGCTGCCGCGGCCAGAGGTGATCCAGCTCCTGTCGCACGCCACGGTGTTCGTCTGCCCCTCGATCTACGAACCGCTCGGGATCGTCAACCTGGAGGCGATGGCGTGTGGCACCGCCGTCGTAGCTTCCCGGGTCGGTGGGATCCCCGAGGTCGTCGTCGACGGTTTAACCGGGGTCCTCGTCGACCTCGGTGCGGACTTCGAACGCTCCTTGGCCGAGGAGGTGACGGCGCTGTTAGAGGACCTTAGCCGGGCGGCCACCATGGGTGCCGCCGGGCGGGCCCGGGCCGTGGCCGACTTCTCCTGGGACGCGATCGCGGCCCGCACCGTCGAGGTCTACCGCTCCGTCCTCTGACGTCGTCGCGACACCGCTGAAGGATGCTGGGCGTCACGTGTGACGCGTCGAGTACGAAGGGACGGGCATCGGCCTGCCCTGTGCAAGAAGATCGTCGAGTTCCACGGCGGCACCATCGAGCTACGACCTTCGCCGCTCGGAGGAACGTGCGTATCGTTTACCTCGACCCGGGTGGCGTGCTCATGACCCAGGAAGCCTTCAGCGACGACAAGATCTCCAACGTCCTCAACGTCGTCAGCAACAAGGAGGACGCAATCTCCCACCTTCTGAAGGAGGGCGGCTTCGCAGACAAGGATGAGCCAGACCCGGTCCTGCTGGACCTCAACCTGCCGCGCCGCAACGGCCGCAAGGTCCTGCGCGAGGTGGAGGGCGACCCGGAGCTGCGCCGCATCCCGATCGTGGTCCTAACCACCTCGGACGCCGAGGAGGACGTGCTCGCCTCCTACGACTGCACGCCAACGCGTTCGTCCGTAAGCCCGTTGACTTCGAGCAGTTCGTCGCCGCGATCCGTGCCATCGACGACTTCTTCATCAGCGTCGTGAGGCTCCCCACCCGATGACCGGTTTCTCGCGCCGGCAGGTCTTGAAGCTCGGGGCAACCGGCCTTGTCGGCAGTGATCTCGCCGCGTGCAGTAACGGCTCGGGTGAGGTGGGTCAGTCGGCCGCATCGCCGTTCTTCCTCGCCCTCGGCAAAGGAATCCAAGCAGGCGGCCCAGCAGCTCGGCGTCAACGGCGCGACTGCTATGTCGGCCAACCACCCCGGCAAGTATGTGGAGCAGGTATCGGCAGGGCCGCGGCAAAGTCGTGATGTAGGGCGTGTCGCGGGGTGACACGCCGGTGAGGGTGTGGGGGCCGGAACGAACAGGGTCCCGTCCGGTGATCATGACGGTGTCTAAGCCCTTATGAGCAACCGAACGGGAGCTGTGTCCGTGACAGATTCTTCGATGATCCCTGCCGCTGTTGACCAGTCCCAGAACCAGGAACCTGGTCCCGATCCGGTCCCGACGGACCTGCTGGTGGTGCTGGCCCAGTCGTGGACCCGCGCGCCCGGCGTGGCGTGCGGCATCGCTGCGCTGTGGTGCTGGGCATCGCGGTGTGGGCCGGCGCGAAGTCCTCTTGCGCGATCGCCGAATAGGCTCAGGACCTGACACCTGCCGTGCGGGAACGGCTCGGGCTGGGCCGCCGGGCGCCGTGTGAGGCCACGATCCGCCGGCTCCGGCAAAGCATCAACGGCGCCCATCTTGATCAGCTGGTGTCAAGCCTGGTTGAGCCTGCCAGCCGCACCTTCGCCGGTGCCGGAGTCGACCGGCCCGGTGGCCCGGCCGACCCATCGGGTGATCGCCCTGGATGGCGAGACTGCTCACGGTGCCCAGTGTGGCCAGGACCGGGCGGTGCACCTGCTGTCAGCGCTGGACACCTCCACCGCAGTGATCCTCAGACAGTGCGTGGTCGACGGGAAGACCAACTTGCGACACGAGGTCGCACGTAGTGAGTGAACTCGCAGATCGGAGGGCCGGCTGTTGTCGGTAGCGCAATTCCGGGCCTGCGCTCAATGGCCCGTGCCCTGACGTGCGTCGCTGGTAACGGCGGGGTGCGAAGCTCAGGGTTCAAGCCCGAGGGTCCCCGTTCCATCCGGGGGC
>JAYTHM010000646.1:0-2460 GCA_043732645.1 Frankiales bacterium | reverse complement strand
AGACCGACAAGGCCGACGTGGAGGTCGAGGGGCTGCTGCTGGAGGTGCTGAGCGACTTCCAGGTCACCATCCCCGAGCTCGGGACGATCGTCGCGACTCGCCGCCCGCTGGTGTTCCTCACCTCCAACGCCACCCGCGAGCTGAGCGAGGCCCTCAAGCGGCGCTGCCTCTACCTGCACCTGGACTACCCCGACGCGGCCCGCGAGAAGGCCATCGTCCTCAGTCGCGTCCCCGAGGTCGCGGAGCAGCTCGCCGATCAGCTGGTGCGGACGGTCCGGGCGTTGCGGGCCCTGGACCTCAAGAAGTCCCCCTCGATCGCGGAGTCGATCGACTGGGCCCAGACCCTGGTCGCGCTGGGGCTCGACACCCTCGACGAGCAGGCGGTCAAGAGCACCCTCGGGGTAGTCCTCAAGCACGCCAGCGACCACGCCCGCGCGACCGAGCAGCTCAAGCTCAACTAACGCCATGACGACTGAGGCGAAGGGCTTGCTCGACCGCGAGATCGCGTTCCTCGACGCGCTCCGCAAGGCCGGCCTGATGGTGTCCCTGGCCGAGGTCCTCGACTCGACCCGGGCGATGGGCGCGATCGACCTCCTCGACCGTGAGGCGCTGCGGGCCGCCTTCGCCGCGTGTGTCCTCAAGCGGCCGGCGCACCGCACCACCTTCGACATCTTGTTCGACCTCTGGTTCCCTGCAGTGATAGGCGATCCCACCCGGTACGACCAAAGCGACGGCAAGCCCGGCGAGGCCGGTGACGGTGAACCGATGGACAACGAGGCCTACCGCGATGCGCTCCGCGACCTGCTGTTGGACGGCGACGAGGAGGGCATGCGGCGCTTTGCCCGGCAGGTCGTGCAGGGCCTTGGCCGGGCCGACACCGCACCGGGCCGGCAGAGCTGGTTCTCCTACCGGGTGCTGCGGCAGCTCAGCCCGGAGACCCTGATGGCGTCGCTGCTGGAGGCGATGCTGAAGGGCCAGGACCGCGGTGGGCTGGCCGAGAAGGTCGCCCGCCAGACGGTCCAGGAACGGATCAAGCAGTTCCAGGAGATGGTTGAGGCCGAGGTGCGCCGGCGGCTCGCCGAGGACCGTGGGGCGGAGCAGATCTCCAAGACGGCGTTGCAGCCGCTCGCGGAGCAGGTCGACTTCCTGCGCGCCTCGCGCAACGACATGGCCGAGCTGCGGCGGCAGGTCTTTCCCCTGGCCCGCCGGCTGGCCACCCGTCTGACGGCGCGCCGAAGGCTCGGCAAGACCGGCAAGCTCGACTTCCGCCGGACGGTCCGTGCCTCGCTCGGGACCGGTGGGGTGCCGTTGGTGACTCATCACAAGCCGCACAAGCCGCACAAGCCCGAGTTGGTCGTGCTCTGTGACGTCAGCGGGTCGGTGGCCGGCTTCGCCCACTTCACGCTGATGCTGGCGTACGCCCTGCGAGAGCAGTTCACCAAGGTCCGGGCGTTCGCGTTCATCGACACCTGCGATGAGGTGACGCGCTTCTTCACGCCCGGCGGTGACGTGGCAGATGCGCTGGCACGTATGAGCTCTGAGGCCAAGCTCGTGTGGTTCGACGGGCACAGCGACTACGGCCACTCGATCGAGACGTTCGCCGAGGACTACCCGGACGCGGTGGGTCCGCGGACGTCGCTGCTGATCCTCGGCGATGCCCGCAACAACTACCGCGCGACCGGTGCGCAGACCCTCAAGAAGCTCGTCGCCCGCTCCCGGCACGCCTACTGGCTCAACCCCGAGCCCTCGGCGTACTGGGGGAGCGGGGACAGCGTGACCGGCGCCTACGAGGGGCTGATCGAGATGGTCGAGGTCCGCAACGCCGTACAGCTCGAGCACTTCGTCCAAAAGCTGCTGCCGCAGTAGATAGCCTGACGTAGTGTGCAGACGCATCGGGGTCATGGGCGGGACGTTCGACCCCGTCCATTACGGGCATCTGTGCGCGGCGAACGAGGTGCGCGACCGTTACGAGCTCGACGAGGTCGTGTTCGTGCCGACCGGGCACCCGTGGCAGAAGCAGGACCGGGTCGTCAGCCCGGCCGAGGACCGCTACCTGATGACGGTGGTCGCGACGGCCAGCAACCCGCGCTTCAGCGTCAGCCGGATCGAGGTGGACCGGCCCGGTCCGACGTACACGGTAGACACGCTAAAGCAGCTGAAGGCGGCGTACGACGACGCCGAGCTGTTCTTCATCACCGGTGCCGACGCGCTGGCCCAGATCCTGGCGTGGCAGTCGTCCGCGGACCTGTTCGCGCTGGCCCACTTCGTCGGCGTCAGCCGCCCCGGGTACGACGTCGTGGACGTCAGCGGCTTTCCCACCGGATCGGTGACGTTGCTGGAGGTTCCGGCGCTGGCGATCTCCTCCAGTGACTGCCGGGCACGCGTGGCCGGCGGACACCCCGTCTACTACCTCGTCCCCGACGGGGTCGTGCAGTACATCGACAAGCGGCACCTGTACCG
>JAYTHM010000645.1:0-2466 GCA_043732645.1 Frankiales bacterium | reverse complement strand
TGGAAATGCGCTCTATCCGCAAGGTTATAGTTGCTGGAACCGCGTCGACACTCGCGATTCTGGTCACTCTGGGGTCGGGAGGCGCCGCCTGGGCTTCGCCCAGTCCTGCACCGACGGCGCCCGCTCCGTCACCGACTGTGACGCGCATTGAAATACCGATGTATGCGGTTCCGCACACGACCACAGGTGGCGTTCAGCCCAACCTCGTCATCAACGGCAGTTGCGGAAACGCCTTCCTCTATGTCAGCCGACTTCCCCAGTACGTGGCCGCCGTGCACATCGACTTCGGGTTCTACAACTTGTCCTCTCCGGCCATCTGGGTCACGGCCCACGCAGGTCTCCAAGACATCAGTGGTGGGTGGGGCACGGCGGTGGCAAGCTGGAACCAGGCGGCACCCTACGCATCCTCGTGGGAGAAGCAGACCAACCTCTACTCCTCTCACCAGGTGTCCGGTGACTACCGAATTACCGCCTACATTCACACCACGGGCGTGTTCTTCGACTGCACCAGCAGCCCAAACCTTCACACGGACCTCTGGCTGTAATGAAGGAGCCATCTCATGTTCCGCTCTACTCCGAAGATGGACCCGATTTGGGCGATGCGGTTACGCCCAGCGGACGCGGCGACACTCTCCACGAGGCTTTCAGTGGAGTTGTGGCCGATGCCGGAGGGGAAAGAGCTGGACGAATGGCCCATGGCTCTACTGTTCGAGGCCGTGCGCTGGACACCAAACAACCCGCCCGAAGCGGTACGGGGTGAATTCACTCTGGACGAATTCTGGATTTACTTGACTCGCTTGCTCAGTGGGATCTCGTCGGCGCGGCGCCGTGGTGCGGCGCCGACGGGCCCATGGTCGTCAGAAGAGGTCCTCACCCAGGGCGACCTCGCCTGTGCTCTCAAGGTGCTCCTGACTACGGGCCACGCCGACCCGCTCGTCCAAGCCCTCGACGCCTATGCCGAGGCGGGTGACATCGTCGGACACCGACGGGGTAAGCGAATCAGCGCGCGCCGATGGCGGCACCTGGTCGAGGAGTCCCAGCCAAAGGTCCGGGCATCCCGAACCGACCTGATTTTGGCCATCATCAGCGACAGTCGTCTCGTCGGCTAGTGCCTGCTCTGCGCTGCCGCGTTGTCAGGGTACGGCCGTTGAAGTTCCACAAGCGCCCCGGTCGTGCCCTATGAGGCAATCGAGGACGACAAAGGATCGCAAGCCGGTCTTCCGCTCATGGCGCGATCCGCGCGGGCGCGGACCTGCGTCTAACCGCCGCGAACCGCGCACCCTCCGCTCCTCGACGCTCGGGGCTCGGCGCTGCATGGTCGGCCACGACGACGTCGACGATATCTGCGACGTTCGGCCATGGGTGTGGCCACCCGCCGACAGCTGCCCTGACGGCACGATGATCTTTCGTGCAACCGACTTTGACTTCGACATCATCAACCGCACGCGACCCTCGCCCGCCCGGCTCGTGTCAATGCCTCACGGTACCGAGCGACGCACGTGCATACTGCGGGTTCGCACACCCAGTCGAGTTTGCGCACCCTAAGCAGCCGCCAGGTCACCGTAGAGTCGCGGAGTGGCAACTGAAGCCGAACGCACCGTGGCGCCCACTTTGCGCTTCGACGGCGTGATAGCTGGACTGGGTACCGATACGGGGACCCGCCTCGTCGTCGGCATGTGGTCGGCGAGCCCGTTCGGGGCGATAGCCGACGTGATGATTGAGGACGCGGGTGGTCATCGCACGCTGCTAGCTCCGCGTCAGGAGGTCGCGGACTTCATCGCCGCCACCTACGAGTTCGATGAGATTCGCGTCGAAGCGATTGCGTTGCGCGAGGATGACCGCTCGTTGATTGTGTGCTCGCCGTCCCTACGCGTTGAGCTGCGGTTGGGGCGCCGCACCGGAGTGGGGCGACTGCTGGTTTTGGTGCCGGGACCGCTGCGCCGAGCGAGATGGTGGTGTCGGGCGATCGGGCCGGTTGCCCGAAGGTTGCGTGCAGGCGTTCAGACCGTCGGGACGGCCGGCGGTGGCCGTCGCGAGTACTACTGCGCTGCTGACGAACACCTGATTGAATCGGCCCAGGCGAGCTTCGATGGGTTCGGGCTGGGCCGCCTACGGCCGGTGCTGCCCGCCGTGCAGTTCGGCTTCGCCTCGGCGCCGCCGACACCATCTGCCGTCCGCGTCACGACACTGATCGACTTACCGACCTAGCCGTCATCGGCCGGCGTGGTCGTGCGAGGGTTCAACGATGGCCCTCTTCGTCACCCGGCACGACAGCCCGCTCTCACCGCACGAGGCGTGGGATCGGCTCACGACGTGGCCACGGCACGCGAAGTACGTCCCCCGAACCACGATCTCGATCACGACTCCGCCGCCGAACGCGGTAGGCACGATCTTCGTGGCACGTACCCACCTTGGGCCGCTGAGCTTCGACGACCCGATGGAGCTGGTCGAGTGGTCGCCGCCGGA
>JAYTHM010000644.1:0-2469 GCA_043732645.1 Frankiales bacterium | reverse complement strand
GGCCGCACAATGGGGACATTGGTTCGGCGCCGACGAGCCGCTGGCCCGGTCGCTGGTCTGCGCCGCGGTCCGCGAGACCTTCGAGGAGTGCGGAGTCCTGCTCGCCGGCGCCTCCGCCGACCACCTGCTCGAGGACGTCTCCGGCGACCAGTGGGAAGCCGAGCGCGCGTCCCTGGAGGCCCGCGAGCAGTCGCTGTCGCAGCTGCTGACCCGGCGCGGGCTGGTGCTTCGCACCGACCTACTGCGGCCGTTCGCGCACTGGATCACCCCGGACGTCGAACCCAAGCGTTTCGACACCCGGTTCTTCTTGGCCGAGCTGCCGGCCGGCCAGGTGTGCCGCGACGTCGGCGGCGAGGCCGACGAGCGCCTGTGGGTTCGGGTCAGCGAGGCGTTGGAGCAGGGCCTGACGCTGATGCCGCCGACGCACACGTCGCTGTCGGACCTCGGTGCGTACCGCGACGTACTGTCTGCCCTCGACGCTCCGCGGGAAGTCACCCTGGTGGCCCCCAGGCTGGTGGTCCTGCCGGACGGCAGCGTGCGCTTCGTCGTACCCGGTGATCCGGACTACCCGGCCTGATGCGGCAGGTCACACCGTCTGCCGGGGTGGTGCTGGCGCCCAACCCAGGGCCGATGACGCTCGAGGGCACCAACACGTGGGTGCTCCGCGAGCCCGGCCACCGCGACGTGCTCGTGGTCGACCCGGGGCCGCTGGACGAGGGGCACCTGCAGGTGGTTGCCGCGACCGGCAACGTCGCGCTGATCGTCTTGACCCACGGACACCACGACCACAGCGAGGGTGCGCAGCGGCTGCACGACCTGACCGGTGCGGACGTGGTCTCGCTCGACCCGAGGTTGACGATCGGTGGTGAGGCCCTCACCCGGGACGGCGAGAGCTTCGGGGCCGCCGGGGTCACCCTGACCGTGGTGCACACCCCCGGGCACAGTTCGGACTCGCTGTCGCTGCACCTCGAGGCCGACGAGGCGGTCCTCACGGGCGACACCATCCTGGGCCGCGGCACCACCGTCGTCGCACACCCCGACGGCGTCCTCGCGGACTACCTGCAATCGCTGCACCGCCTCCGGGAGTACGGCGCAGCGACCGTCCTGCCGGGGCACGGCCCGGAGTTGCCGCACGCGGGCGAGGTTGCGGCGTTCTACCTCGCGCACCGGGCCCAGCGGCTCGAGCAGGTCCGGGCCGCCGTCTCCGCCGGTGCCTCGACGCCCCGCGAGGTGGTGGAGGTCGTCTACGCCGACGTCGACCAACGCCTGTGGTTTGCCGCCGAGCTGTCGGTGCGTGCCCAGCTCGAGTACCTCCATGCCCCGTGACCTGTCCGATCTGCGGGACGCTCACCGTCTTGGGGGCACGCTTTGGCGTCTTGTGCGGCAGCCTGCTCGTCGGCGGCGCGGAGGTCGGCGCCGAGCGGCGCGTCGCCTAGCCAGCGAGCGGGCGGGCGGGCGGGCGCTGGACCTGAGGGTCAGCGCGCCCGTCGCGCCAGCCGGTCGCCGTCGAGGATGGTCAACGCGCGCGAGTCCACGCGGACCCATCCGCGGGACGCGAAGTCGGCCAGCGCCTTGTTGACCGTCTCGCGGGAGGCTCCGACGAGCTGCGCCAGCTCCTCCTGGGTCAGGTCGTGGTGTACCCGCAGGCCGTCGGCCTCCTCGGAGCCGAAGCGCTCTGACAGCGCGAGCAGCTGCTTGGCCACCCGGCCGGGTACGTCGGTGAAGATCAGGTCGGCAAGCGCGTCGTTGGTACGACGAAGCCGGCGGGCGAGTACCCGCAGGAGCTGCTCGGCGATCTCGGGCCGGTCGGTGATCCACGGCCGCAGGGACGTGTGCGCCAGCGAGGCGAGCCGCGCGTCGGTGACGACCGTGGCCGTCGCGGTGCGCGGGCCGGGGTCGAACAGGGACAGCTCGCCGAACATGTCCGACGGGCCCATCACGGACAGCATGTTCTCGCGGCCGTCGACCGCGCGGCGGCCGATCTTCACCTTGCCCGCAAGCACGATGTAGAGGGTGTCTCCGAGCTCTCCCTCGGCGAAGACCGTCTCGCCGCGGCTGTAGTCGCCGTAGTCAAGGGAGGCCGCGACGGCCTCAGCCGCCTCGTCCGCGATCCCCTGGAACAGCCCCGCCCTGGAAAGGACCTCATCCACGTTACGTGCCTCCCGGCCGATGTGTCGAACTCTCGGGGATGGAGTCTCGCAGATCACACGACCAGGTCACAGGTGCAGGTCACACGGCGCGACCCTCATCCATGGGATGCAGTGCACGGGTCCGCTCACTGGTCCGGCTTGTCCGCAGTGCGGGCCCGTCGCTGCGGAGGGAGTGGCTCAGCCCAGCAGCAGGGGGAGCTCGGCGTGTTCCACGACGTCCTAGTGTCTTGGGCCTGAAATTCGCTCTCTAATTTGCTGGTGTGGTTTATGCCGTCTCGCGGACGTCCCAAGGCAGTGTTGGAGTTGACCGAGGAGGAGC
>JAYTHM010000643.1:0-2471 GCA_043732645.1 Frankiales bacterium | reverse complement strand
GCCCCATCATCCCGTTCATCTTGCTGATCGGCGGCTTCGAGTTCTACCGCCGTTGGAAGGGCCGCGACACCGAGGCGAGCCGGGCCTACTACGCGCTCACATTCGCGCAGCGCCGGACGATAGGGCTGTCCTACGTCGGTCTCGTCCTCGTCATCCTCTGGGCCATGCATACCTACCCGCTGCCCCCCACCTGAGCGAGCGTGTGACGAAGCGGTGACGCGGGAACGACCACGTGCCCAAGGCGGTTGCAAAGATCATGTGGACCTTTGGCAAGAAGTTGGACCTGCCCACGCCGGACGAGGCCGTCAAGGGCCGTGACGTCCCGTTGACCGTCCCGGCACAGCACACCGTGCTCGGTACGCCGCTCGTCGGGCCCTGGCCGGAGGGCTTGGAGGTGGCCTCGTTCGGGATGGGCTGCTTCTGGGGTGCGGAGCGGATCTTCTGGAGGCTTGCCGGTGTGTACAGCACCGCCGCCGGCTACCAGGGAGGGCACACCGTCAACCCGTCCTACGAGCAGACCTGCTCCGGACGCACCGGCCACACCGAGGCCGTCATGGTCGTCTACGACGCGGCCGTCGTCTCCTTCCAGGAGCTCCTGAAGGCGTTCTGGGAGAACCACGACCCGACGCAGGGGATGCGTCAGGGCAACGACGTCGGGACGCAGTACCGCTCGGCGGTCTACACCACCACTGACGAGCAGCTCGCCGTTGCCAAGGCTTCGCGCGATGCCTACCAGCAGGCGTTGACCAAGGCGGGCAAGGGATCGATCAGCACCGAGATCCTCCTGGCCGGGCCCTTCTACTACGCCGAGTCCTACCACCAGCAGTACCTCGACAAGAACCCTGGTGGCTACTGCAACCACGGCTTCAACGGGGTCAGCTGCCCGATCGGGCTCGACGTGCCCGCGCAGGTCGACGTGCTTGCACCGGGAAGCCAACCGACCTAGGAGCAGTGACCCCGCGGATGTCCACGTCGTGCTGGCTGGCAGGTTCTGCGACGCTGGTCGGGTGCACCCACCGATTCCTGTCGTCGTCATGGTGTGGGTGGCCCTCGTCCTCGGACTCGACACCGGAGCGTCACTGACCCAGCAGCGCCTGCTGGGTCTGGTCACGTGGGCGGTGCTCGTGGGGCTGTTGTCCCGCGAGTCGCGTGAGACGCGCGTGCAAGTCGCGGTCGTGGTGGCCTACGCCTCGCTGGTCGAGTACGTCTTCGCGGGCTGGCTGGGGGTTTATGTGTACCGGCTGCACAACGTCCCGTCGTTTGTGCCACCGGGACACGGCCTGGTCTACCTGGCGGCGCTCGCGATCGGTCGCTCCGCATGGGCGCACCGCACGCAGCTGCTGCTGCCTTTGGCGCTGACGACCTGTGGAGCGTGGGCGCTTTGGGGCCTGACTCTGTCGCCCACGTTGGACGTGCTGGGGGCCTTCTGGTTCGGCTGCCTGCTGGTGTTCGCCCGCTACGGCAGGAGCCCGCTCGTCTACGCGGGCGCGTTCCTCGTCGTGTCGTACCTGGAGATCATCGGGACGTCGCTGGGCACGTGGGCCTGGCAGCCGCACGACCCGACAGGGTTGATTGCGATCGGCAACCCGCCGAGCGGGATCGCTGGAGGCTACGCCTGGTTCGACGCGGCGGGCCTCGCTCTGAGCCCGCGGATCTTGCGCTGGTGGGACGCCCGGCGTACCCCGGCGCTCATCGACTGAGCGTGTCGGCTCCCATCACGCCGCCGCTCCTGTTCCTGACAACGACAGCAGGGCCAGGGATCACCCGGCGAGGGGCAGGGGCCGGAGGGTCTGCCTGCTGCCATACTCACAGAGCGTCGAGGGGAACCTCGAGCGGGCATCACGGAGCGCGCGCCTGGGTGGTGACGACATCGACATCGCACACGAGGGTGGCGGTGGCGAGCGGTCCTACACCGGTGACCCAGCGGTGGCCACGGACGCGGGCCAGGGCGAGCAGCGTCCCGGCCACGCGCTGGTTCACCTGGCCCGCAAGCCTTCCAGGACGCTCTGGTGGAGTAGGCCGTTGCTGCACACGCAGCTCCCGCCGTCGGGACGGGCCTGTCCGTCGAGGGTCGTGAAGACGCCGCCGGCTTCCTCCACGATGACCTGCAGCGGGGCGAGGTCCCACAGCGAGACCTCAGGCTCGAAGGAGGCGTCTACCGCGCCTTCGGCGACCAGCACGTGAGACCAGAAGTCACCGAATGCACGGGTGCGCCAGCAGTCCCGTGACAGCTGCAGGAGCCCCTCGAGCCGACCCTGCTGCTCCCATCCGGTCAGTGACGAGTACGACAGGTGCGCGTCAGCCAGGGCGCTGACGGCCGAGACGTGCAGCCGCTCGGGGACGGCAAGTGACCCGGCCCAGGCGCCCTGCCCGCGGGCGGCCCACCAGCGCCGGCCCAGCGCGGGCGCGCTCACGACACCGACGTCGACCCGCCCGTCCACCCGCAGGGCGATCAGCGAGGCCCAGACGGG
>JAYTHM010000642.1:0-2472 GCA_043732645.1 Frankiales bacterium | reverse complement strand
GCACTAACGGACTCCGAAGGTGCGGTGGCCCGTCCGCCCACTCCTGCCCGGACAGCTGCTGGATCGTGTTCATGAGCTCGTCGGTGAAGGCCCGTAGCTCAGCCGATGTCGGCGGCCGACCCTGCAGGTCCGGAAAGCGCAGCGGCTCACCGAACCGCACCGTGACTTTGCTTAGCCGGGGCAGCCGCACACCGGCGGGCGCCGCGTGGAACAGCCCCACGGTCGCACACGGGACCACAGGCACGCCGGTATGGGCGGCGACCCGGGCGACCCCGGTGCGCCCGCGCTGCAGGTGACCGTCACGCGAGCGCGTGCCCTCCGGGAAGAACCCGACGAGACGGCCCTGCTCGAGCAGGCGGGCCGCCGCGCGCAGAGCCGCGGTTGAGGCGTCGGCTCCCGCACGGTCGACCGGGACCTGACCGGTGGCGCTGAAGAAGTAACGCTTGAGGCGACCCCGGGCGCCTGGCTCGTCGAAGTACTCCTGCTTGGCGAGGAAGGAGATCCGACGGGTGCGCACCCCCAGTGGCAGCAGCATCCAGTCGAGGTAGGAGACGTGGTTGCAGGCCAGCACGGCGGGTCCCGAACGTGGGAGGTGGGAGTGACCGGTCACCTGCGGCCGGAACACGAGCATCAGGACCGGCGTAAGGACGGCCTTCATCACCCAGTACAGGTAGCCGTTGCTGTGAACCGGTGCGTGCGGTTCCGACGAGTCTCCCGAGCTCGGCACAAGCTGCAGTCCACGAGGCATCCCCAACCTCCCACCACGTCACGCGTCCGCCGGCGCACCCGACCGAAGGACGGCGCCGTGTCAAGAAGGGGTTCCACGCGTGTTGCGCGCCACACCCGACCGGTTCGAAGCGTACCCGGCACACAGCAGGCGTGAACGGCAAATTACGGTAGTGGTGCGTCGGCTCGCGACGCACGCTGATCTCGAGGAGCTCTCATGCGCGACGCCGTCATCGTTGAAGCTGTCCGCACGCCCGTCGGCAAGCGCGGGGGAGGCCTGTCCGGTCTGCACTCCGCCGACATCAGCGCCCTGGTCCTGCAGGCCCTCGCCGAGCGCAGCGGTATCGACCCGGGCCTGGTAGACGACGTCATCTGGGGCTGCGTCATGCAGATCGGCGAGCAGACCTTCGACATAGCCCGCACCGCCGTCCTGTCCGCCGGCTGGCCCGAGCACGTCCCCGGTACCACGGTCGACCGCCAATGCGGCTCCAGCCAGCAGGCCGTCCACTTCGCCGCCGCGGGCGTCATCGCCGGCCACTACGACCTCGCCGTCGCCGGTGGCGTCGAGATGATGAGCCGCACCCCCATGGGCTCGTCCTTCACGGCCAGCCCCCTCGGCGCGATGTATGCCGAGCGCTACGGCGCCGACTTCCCCGACCAGGGCGCCGGGGCCGAGGACATCGCCGACTCGTGGGGCCTGAGCCGCACGCAGCTCGACGAGTACGCCCTGCAGTCCCACGAGCGGGCCGCCACAGCCCAGGAGGCCGGCGCCTTCGACGACCAGATCGTCGGGATCTCGACCGAGAACGGCCTGGTCACCAAGGACGAGGGCATCCGCCCCGGCGGCACGCTCGAGAAGCTCGCCACCCTCAAGACTCCCTTCAGGGAGGACGGCAAGGTCTCGGCCGGCAACGCCAGCCAGATCTCGGACGGCTCGGCAGCCCTGCTCATCACCACGAGCGAGTTCGCCAAGGCGCACGGCCTCACCCCCCTCGCCCGTGTGCACACCGCGGTCGTCACCGGCGCGGCCCCGATGCCGATGCTCACCGCCCCGATCCCGGCGACCCAAAAGGTCCTCGCCAAGTCCGGGCTGTCGCTGGCCGACATCGGCGCCTTCGAGGTCAACGAGGCCTTCGCGTCGGTCCCGCTGGCCTGGCTCAAGGACATCGGTGCGGATGACAAGCTCACCAACCCGCTGGGCGGTGCGATTGCCCTCGGCCACCCCCTCGGAGGCTCCGGCGCCCGCATCATGACGACGCTGGTCCACCACATGCGCGACAACGGCATCAGGTACGGCCTGCAGACCATGTGCGAGGGCGGCGGCCAGGCCAACGCGACCATCCTCGAGCTGCTCTGACCCAGACAAGCTCGACCGCGAGCGGGTCCCGCGCAGGTTCCGCTATGCTTACGTGGTCCCCTACGGCTACCCGGCGCGGACCCGCCGTGAGCCAGCGGCGCGGTCCCCATCGTCTAGCGGCCTAGGACTCCACCCTTTCAAGGTGGCTACGCGGGTTCGAATCCCGTTGGGGGTACGGCAGTAGCGTCGGGCACCAAGCATCACCACGTCAGGCAGCAAGAAGGTCTGGGAATGTCCAGGCCCCGTAGCGCAGCTGGTTAGCGCGTCGCCCTGTCACGGCGAAGGTCGCGGGTTCGAGTCCCGTCGGGGTCGCAAAACATCACACAGCACGGAACGGGTCAGGTAGCTCAGCTGGTAGAGCACACGCCTGAAAAGCGTGGGGTCGGCGG
>JAYTHM010000641.1:0-2476 GCA_043732645.1 Frankiales bacterium | reverse complement strand
GGTGGTGGTCGGTTCCCCGATGTACAACTGGACTGTCCCCTCGACGCTCAAGGCGTGGCTGGACCACGTGCACGTGCTCGGCACAACCGTGCCCTTCGGGGGCTTCGGCACCCAGCTGTTCGCGGGCACTCCCGTGGTGGTGGTGTCGAGCCGGGGTGCTGCTTACGGCCCTGGCACGGCGGGGGAGGGCACCGACCACGTGGCCCCGTTGCTGCAGCAGCTGTTGGGCACCGCGCTGGGGATGGATGTCACGATCGTCAACGTCGAGCTGACCCTCGCGCAGCGGGTGCCGGCCATGGCGGGCCTGCGGGAGCAGTCGGCGGCCGGCCTGGCCACCGCACGCACACACCTGCTGGAGCTCGCCAGCACCCTGGGCTGAGTCCCGGACCTGCGCAGTCCCAGACGTGCGGTGGCCGCCCCCGCCCCGGGGACCGGGGCACCGACGGCTGACGAGGGCGACGTGGCTTGCGGCGCTCCGACTCGGGCGAGCTCCCCGCGCAGCGGCACGGCAGTCGAACCCAGAAAGGCGCCACGTCAGGTGGTGCAGTCCGAAAAAGCGCTGTGCCGGTGCAGGGTTGACAAGGCCGGGCCGCCAGCGATACCCACGCAATCTCCCCGACGGGACCGCACCCGGCCCGGGGTGAACGCTGTTCGCACAGCCTTGGACCGGGTGCGGACCGAACGCCCCGACAGCCTCAGAGCGGCTGGTCAGAAACGGGGAGTTCTCACGCGGCCTGCTTGGTCTCCTAGACGGCGCTGGGAGTTTGCCGGCGTTGGCAGGTGATGGTGAGTTCGGCTGACCTGCGGAAACACCGTTGGCAGTGACGGGCGGTTTCGGGTGCCCGACGGAGCTGCTGCGGACTACCCGCGGACTGCTAGGTCCACTGTGGACGAAATCTGATGCCCCTCCACAATCCTTGTGTTCTTGGGGCGGGATCGGTACGGGTCGGATGCCTCCAGACGGCGTAGCGATGAGGACGCCGCTGATGCGCTCGCGACTGTGCTGGACCGTCTCGGTGTTGCCATCGACACCGGCGACTTCGCGCCGATGCGGCAGGCGGTGTTCTCGGCGGAGGTCGCTGCCTACGCAGGCGACGACGCGCCGCCGATGGTGGACAGCGCCCCGTTCACGGTGCTGGACGGTGACCTGGCGGATCGGCGGCTGGCGCTGATCTCGCTGGCGGCGTCTTCCGGGTCGGTGACGACCCGATGGGCCTGGACGGGCCTACCCAGCAGGAGTCGTCGGCGTTGATCAGAGACTTCCTGGGGGCGCGCCCACTCTGTCGGAGACTCCCAGGGACACCCCGGATGGGATGTTGACCGCCCGGCACCCCGGCTACGACGCGCAGACCACGCAGCGCGACCCGGGAACCGTGTTTTCCCTGTCGGTGCTGAGGGAGCTGTCCGCCGACGGCGTGGTCGGGCTCCCTGAGACCCATTACGCCTTCACTGGCGCCACCTCGCAGGTGCGGCTGCGGGAGCAGGCTGCACCCCACTGGACGCAGCAGCTCTGTGCGGACGGAGTCGACGCCTGCCTGCTCGTCGCGACTTGACCGCTTTGCCACGGGTTGGTCGGGCTTGTCTGTAGGCCCCCAGGGCATCCCACGGTGGTCGGTGTTCATCCGGGCGTTCGCCCACGTGGCTGGGCGGTTGCAGGTGCCGCGGGTCCTGGTCACCCCGCACCTCATGGGCCGCACCATCGGTGCGGTCGGGGATCGGCGAGGGCGGCGTGAGGTCGTCGAAGCCGCGCTTCGGCTCGCAACCGCCTGGCAGGGCTGCGCCCACGTGCGGGACCTCGTGCATGACGATGTCCCGCTCGGCGAGGACCAGGTGCCGGGCGAGGGCGAGGACGTAGCGGTGGAGGCGCACCACCCGCTTGCCAGCCAAAATATGGTGCCCTAGCAGGATTCGAACCTGCGACACACGGTTTAGGAAGCCGTTACAGCAGTGATTTGCTTGTCCGGTGACCTGCCCGTTCAGCTCGGTGACACTCGCGTGTCCGCAGGTCAGCGGCCAGATTCGGTCGGGGTGTGGGGCGGTGTCGGCCGCCGTCGGTACGGGGTTGGTTCGGGCCCGGTGGAGGTACGGAGGAGGTACGGAGGAGCCCCGCCTGGGTACCGGGGGAGGTCGGGGCCCGCAGGAGTGTTGAGCTGCGGGCCTGGGGGCTGTGGTTGGTCAGCTGTGGTGTCACTTCGACCGGGACCGGGCTCGTTGCTGCCGTCCTCGGGTACACCGGGGTGATGGCCACGTTGTCCGAGGTTCCCGCGATCCGACTGAACCTCACCCTTGTCGATGTGGAGCCGCCGGTGTGGCGGGAGCTGGTGGTGGCCGGCGGATGGCATCTGGGCAAGCTTCACGAGGTCATTCAGGTCGCCAAGGGTTGGGAGAACGCGCACCTACACGAGTTCGCCGTCGGCGAGCTGCGGTGGGGCCAGCCCGACCCGCTGGGATTCGGCGACGGCCCGGCGGTGCGCAG
>JAYTHM010000640.1:0-2479 GCA_043732645.1 Frankiales bacterium | reverse complement strand
CTGACCTGGGGCGAGCCACCCGCGGCCGTCGCCGCGAAGGTCGCGCGCGTACGGGCCCTGGCCGCGGCCCAGGGCCGCACCGTGCGCTTCGGCATCAGGCTGCACGTCATCACCCGCGACACCAGCGAGCAGGCCTGGGCCCAAGCGCAGCAGCTGCTCGCCGCCCTCGACCCGGACGTCGTGGCCGGGGCGCAGGCCAACCTGGCGCGCAGCGAGTCCACCGGTCAGAACAACATGCGTGCTTTGCACGCGGCGGCGCGGGCCGACGGGTCCTGGCAGGACGCGCACACCCTCGAGGTCAGCCCCGGTCTGTGGGCCGGCGTCGGGCTGGTGCGCGGGGGAGCGGGGACGGCGCTCGTGGGCAGCCACACGGAGGTGGCGGACCGCATCGAGGAGTATGCCGACCTCGGTATCGACGAGTTCGTCCTGTCGGGCTACCCGCACCTGGAAGAGCTCTACTGGTTCGGTGAGGGGGTGCTCCCGCAGCTGCGCCGCCGGGGCCGCTGGGCGGGCGCCGGTGCTCCAGTCGTCAGCTCCCACGTGCCGTTCCTTCCTGCGGCACACTGAGCATCGTGCCGCTGCCGGACGTCGACTACGTCGTGGTCGGTGCGGGCGCGGCCGGGATGGCCTTCACCGACGCGCTCCTCGACCACGCGGACGTACGGGTCGCTCTCGTCGACCGCCGGCCCAGCCCCGGCGGACACTGGCGGGACGCCTACCCGTTCGTCCGACTGCACCAATCGTCGTCGTTCTACGGGGTCGCTTCGACCGTGCTCGGCGGTTACCGCGTGCAGCAGGACGGACCGGAGGCCGGGCTGCACCAGCGCGCCACGGGAGCCGAGGTCTGCGCCTACTACGACCAGGTCCTCACAGACCGGCTGCTGGCCTCCGGCCGGGTCGAGTGGCTGGCCGGCTGGGACTACCTGGGGGATCGCCGGGTCAGGTCGCTGCGCTCGGACGAGGAACGCACGCTGCCCGAGCGCTGCCGGGTGGTCGATGCGCGTTTCCTGGCGCCCGAGATCCCGTCGCTGACACCGCCTCCCTTCGATGTGGCCGAGGGAACGCAGGTGCATCCGGTCAACGACCTGGTGCACCTCACCGACCCGGCGCGGCCGTACGTCATCGTCGGATCGGGCAAGACCGCGACCGACGCCGTCGTGTGGCTGCTCACCCACGGCGTCGACCCGGCCCGCGTGAGCTGGGTGCGGCCCCGCGACCCGTGGATGCTCAACCGAGCGGTCGTCCAGCCGGTCCCCGAAGTGTTCCTCGGTATGGTCGCGACCGTCCTGCAACAAGCAGCCAGCTGCCGCTCCCTGGACGAGCTGTTCCGGCGGCTGGAGGACGCCGGCGTGATGCTGCGGATCGACCCCGCAGTGACCCCCACCATGGCCCGGGCACCGACCCTCGGCAGGTGGGAGCTCGACCTGTTGCGGGAGGTCGAGCACGTCGTGCGGCGCGGTCACGTGCGTCGGGTCGAGCCCGGGAGGGTGACCTTCGACGACGGCACGCTGGCGGTGCCGGCGGACGCCCTCGTCGTGCACTGCGCCGCGTCGGGGCTGCAGACCCCGGCCCCCGTCCCGGTGTGGTCGGCGGCCGGCATCACCCTGCAGCCGATCCGAGCCGGGTTCCCCTGCTTCGGTGCGGCACTCATCGGCTACGTCGAAGCGACTCGCGACAGCGACGAGGACAAGAACCGGCTGTGCCCGCCCTCCTCGTACGGCGACTCACTGGCCCAGTGGGCGAGGATGACCGTCCTCGGGGCGCGGGCCTCGGCGACCTTCGGGACCGAGCCCGACATCAGCGACTGGGCCAACCGCGTCGCGCTCAACCCGGCGCGGATCCCCGCCGGTTACGGCACCTCCGTCGCCCTCGACGACGCGCGCGAACGCCTGCAGAAACACACCCGTCCCGGCCTCGCGCGCCTGGCCGACCTGAGCGGCCTGCCGGCTGCGCTGTGACCCGCTGCGGGGCCCGGGCCAAAGGCATGGGGTCATCACTGCGGCGCACCTGCAGTCGTCGACGAAAGTGAGTAAGGCGAAACTACGTTGGTCGTTCCGGGGCACGACCGTGAACAGGAGCCGGCCTTAGCCGCTTCGACCGGATCGACCGCAGCACTACTCTGCGATTGTGACTGGGGATGACGCGATCACCGGCGAAAGCATGAGCGCCACACGGAGGATCGACGCCTCCCCCGAGGCAGTCTTCGGTGTGCTTGCGGACCCGGGGAGCCATGCCGCAATCGATGGGACCGGGTGGGTCTGCCAGGCGCTCGACATGGCACCGCTGACAGCCGCGGGGCAGGTGTTCAGGATGGCCATGTACCACTCCGCCCACCCGAACGGTGCCTACGCGGTCGCCAACGAGGTCCAGACTCTTACGCGGCCGCATGTCATCTCGTGGAGGCCGGGATACGACACCGACCACGGGACGCTCGCCTTCGGCGGGTGGGTATGGCGCTACGACCTTGACCGGGCAGAGG
>JAYTHM010000639.1:0-2480 GCA_043732645.1 Frankiales bacterium | reverse complement strand
TCAAGGGCCTCCAGCGCGTCGAACTCAGAGGTCGCAGGCTGCACGCACAACGCCGACGCCAGACCGTCGTAGCCATCCATGACCATCCCCCTGCGTCAAACCTGCCCTCACATTATAGAGCGCACATACGACAAAACAGTCGCCCAGAACACTTGTGGCAAGCAGTTAAACTGAGGAGGCAGGCAAGTCAGCCCTTGCCAGCCGACGATCACGCCGACGCAAGTTACGGCCACGGCTACAGGTACTGCCCCGTGCTGGAGTTCGGGCCGGACGGCATCGAGCCGGGAGGCAGGGCCGCCTGCCCGCCGCGCATCTGCTCGAGCTGCACCCTGGCTGCCATCTGCTGCGCGAACAGCGCCGTCTGGATCCCGTGGAATAGCCCCTCGAGCCACCCGACCAGCTGCGCCTGCGCGATCCGTAGCTCGGCGTCGGACGGGATGACGTCGTCGGTGAACGGCAGTGAGAGGCGCGCGAGCTCGTCGCGCAGCTCCGGGGCGAGTCCCTCCTCCAGCTCCTTGATCGAGCTCTGGTGGATCTCTCGCAGACGGGTCCGGGCGGCGTCGTCGAGGGGTGCCGTGCGGACCTCCTCGAGCAGCTGCTTGACCATCGAGCCGATCCGCATGACCTTCGCCGGTTGCTCCACCAGGTCAACAGGGCTGCGCTCCTCGTCCCCCGTCGCCTGGGGTACGACGACCTGCTGGCCGTTCTCCCCGACGAGGACGATGCTCTGTGGCTGACCGGCGTCGCTGCTCATGTAACCCATCCAAGCGCATACCTTCTCGGCGTGGACATCCGAGGCCACTTCCCCGCCCTCGCCGAGAGGCTCGGGGCCTGCCGACAGGGAGATCGCGGTCCGGGCCGGCCACTCACCCATCGCGTTGATGACCGCCAGGGGGCTGGCGGACGGGGCCGTGCGCGCTGGTGTGGTCGGATACACCGACGACGACGTCGCCCGATTCCTGGAGAACTTGTGAACCCAGATACCGCCCGCAGCACGTACCGGACCCTCGAGCCCTATCACGCGATGGTCTACTTCGTCCCCGAGGCGCAGGAGGAGTACGCGACCCTCGGCCTGGACGGCAAGGCTAACCGCGCGGTCGGCTACTTCCCCGCGCGGGCGGCCGCGATGGGTGCGGTGACGTGGGCGACGGTGCACGCGACGTTCTTCAACTTCTCCGCCGTTGCGGCCCAGTTCGGCATCTCAGGTGTCTGGGACATCGCCTCTCCGGCGGACGTGCTCGCCGCCCGGCTGCGCGGCGCCGACCGTGCCCTCACCCGGATCTGCGGCGACCAGCTCGACGACCTCGACGAGGCCGTCGGCTTGGCCCGCAAGGCAGCAGAGGGCTGCACGCCGTATGGGCGTCCGCTCTACGCCGCCCACGCGGCGCTGCCGTGGCCGGAGCCGCCGCACCTGCAGCTGTGGCACGCCGTCTCCCTGCTGCGCGAGTTTCGCGGCGACGGCCACATCGCGGCTCTCGTCGGGGCCGGCCTGACCGGACTGGAGGCAGCCATCTTGCACGTCGCGATGCCCGACTCCCCGTGGAACCGCAAAGCCCTGCAGGCCACCCGCGTCTACAGCGACGAGGAGTGGGACGCCGCCGTGGCCTCACTCGACGCGCGCGGCTGGCTGCACCCTGACGGGAGCCTGACCGAGGACGGCACCGCCCGGCGCGAGGCCATCGAACTGCTGACCGACGAACTGGCCCTGCCCGCGTGGGAGCGCATCGGCGAGGACGGTGCCTCCCGCCTCCGCGACCTGGTCCGGCCGCTCAGCCACGCGATCTCCGAGGCGGGCACCTTCGGTCGGATGGGCCCTGCCCTGTAAGGGGTCGGGTCAGCGGACCTGGAGCAGCACCTTTCCGATGTGCGTGGACGCCTCGACGACCCGGTGGGCGTCGGCGGCCGCGGACAGCGGCAGCACCTGGTCGACGATCGGCTCCACGTCGCCTGCGGCGATCCAAGGCCAGACCCCGGCGAGGACGGCGGCAACGATGTCGGCCTTCTCGTTCGCCGGTCGGGCCCGCAACGAGGTCGCATGCACCGATGCCCGCTTCTGCATGAGCTGCGCCAGGTTGAGCTCGGCCGACACGCCGCCCTGCATCCCGATCACGACGAGGCGGCCGTCGGTGGCGAGGGCCTCGACGTTGCGGGCGAGATACTTCGCCCCCATGTTGTCAAGGATGACGTCGAAGGGCCCTGCCTCGACGAAGTCATCGTCCTTGTAGAGGACCGCCCGGCTCGCCCCCAGCTCCAGGGCGCGCGCAGCCTTGTGCTTCGACCCGACTGTGACGACGACCTCGGCGCCGTAGCGGGCAGCCAGCTGGATCGCCATCGTCCCGATGCCTGAGGTACCGCCGTGCACGAGCAGTCGCTCACCGGGCTGGAGCCCCGCGAGCCCGAAGACGTTCGACCAGACCGTGCAGGCCACCTCGGGCAGGGCGGCCGCCTCGACCAGGGAGACACCGGCAGGCACGGGCAGC
>JAYTHM010000638.1:0-8397 GCA_043732645.1 Frankiales bacterium | reverse complement strand
GCGCGTACGACAGGCGAGACCAGTGGACCCGCCAGAGCCGAGGACCGCTCCGGATGCGGCTCGACCTGGGCCAGCAGGGAGCTGGCCGACAGCCAGAGCGCACCCGCACCGGCCACGAGCCCACTGGCCACCACGCCCGCCGCCGGGTCGAGGGTCGTCGACAGCACCGCCACCAGAAGCGGCCCCAGGACGAAGCAGGCCTCCACGACAACCGACTCGAGCGAGTACGCCGACGACAACTGGTCGCTCTCCACGACCACGCCCCACAGGGCCCGCATGACCGCGCCCAGCGGCGGCACCGTCAGCCCCACCAGGACGGCGCAGGCCGCCAGCGCGAGCACCGACGCACCAACCTCGGCGAGCACGACCAGCAGGCCGAAAGCCAGCGGGTGCAGCACCCCGCACCAGCGAAGAACCCCCACCGGACCTTTGCGGTCCGCCCCGCGCGCCCGGGACGGCGCTCCCACTGCAAAGGAGACCGCGTACGCCGCGGACACCGCCCCCGCTCCCGAGTAGGAGCCGGTCACGTCGCGGACCAGGATGAGAAGTGCCAGCCCGGTCATGCCGAGCGACAGCCGACCCACCACACTCGCCGTCAGCGCGGTTGCCGTTCCCGGTGGGTGCAACACCTCGCCGTACCGGCTGAACACGCTCATAAGCCGCGACGCTACCCGCGGCGCTACGGTGCGGGACGTGACCCCTGTCGAGGCCGTCCAGGACTGGCTGGCCGAGCTGGCCCGGCGGCGGGCCCAGCGCACGGTCGGGACTCCCGGAGGCTTCGCTGTCCGCGACGACGCCTACCCCTTGTCCCACGACCACAACAAGCTGCTCGTGCAGGGCCCCTGCGATGGTGCGGCACTGGCGGCTGCCACCGAAAGGGTGCTCGACGGCCTGGGCCATCGCCTCGTGGAGTTCCGTACGCCTGAGCTCGCTGACCTCCTCGGGCCATCGCTGACCGGCTACGAGCGCAGCGACAACCGCCTGCTGGCGTGGTCCGGTGCGACACCTGGGCGGCGTCCCACGGTCGAGCTCAACCTGGCCGGCCGTACGGCCGTGGCCAGTGCCGTCTGGACTGCCAACCTTCCCGGCGCGAGTCCCGAGGTCTGGCGTCAGCTCGGCGAGCGGGTCGTCCGGATGACCCGCGCCTGCACGCCGATCTTCCTGGCAACCCTCGGTCCCGACGGGGTCGTTGCATGCACGGCCGACCTTTACGTCCACCAGGGGATCGCCCAGGTGGAGGAGGTGCTCACCGTCCCGGCGTACCAGGGACAGGGGCTGGCCACGGGTGTCGTCCTGGATGCGGTGGCCCGTGGGTTCGAGGCCGGCGCCTCAGCGGTCGTGATCGTCGCCGACGCAGACGACTGGCCACTTGGGTGGTACCGGCGGCTGGGGTTCGTCGGTCTGGGCAGGACGAGCAGCTTCAGCCGGGTGCCGTGACTGCGGTCGGGATGCTCTGGGCCGGACTTGCCCGTTCGAGCTCTGGCGGCCGAGTCCTATCAGCGCCGCCTGACTCCGATTATCGGTCCCACCTGCTCGTGCTCGGGAACACACTGTGGCGATCGCTCCAGGCTGTGGGATCCCCGGTGCAGTGCCACTACGCCTTCTCTCTCGGCTTGGTTGAGGAAGGATGCTCCGATGAGTACCGCAGGCGACGACTGGTATGACCCCTTCGCCCTCCAGTACGAACAGCACGCGCAGTCGAGTGCCTACAACGCCTTCTACGACCGGCCGGCGTTGTTCGATCTCATGGGACACGTGCATGGCAAGCGCGTGCTGGACGCCGGGTGCGGGTCCAGGGCTGTACGCCGAGGAGCTCGTGCGCCGCGGCGCAGAGGTCACGGCCTTCGACGCCAGCGCAGCGATGGTCAGGCTGGCCCAGGAACGGTTGGGCCCGTCCATCGACGTTCGGCAAGCCAGCCTCGCGCACCCTCTGACCTGGCTCCCGGATGAGTCCTACGACCGAGTAGTTATGGCGCTTGTCCTGCACCACCTTGACGACCGACAGGTGGCCCTTAGATCTGCCGTGTCCTGAAACCAGACGCCCACTTGGTCGCGTCAACCGTGCACCCTACGAGCGACTGGCTGCGCCACGGCGGTAGTTACTTCACCACCGAACTCATCGAGAGGACCTGGCAAGAAACCTGGAGGGTCCGCTACTGGCGACAGCCACTGCAAGCCTGGTGCGACGAGATTCGGGATGCCGGGTTTGCCATCGACAGACTGGTTGAGCCCCAGCCCATCCCAGAAATGGCGAGTGCGCATCAACGCCACCACGACCATCTCCAAGTACAGCCGGGGTTCATCGCCTTCGCCTCATGAAACTGTCAACGGCCGCCAGATCCCGGAGCAAGTAACGGCTAGCCTCCGGCGGCGCTCATCGCAGCCGTTTAGCCCTCGAAGCGTGGCTAGTGCCACCCGTCAACCACAAAGTGGGCTCTCCCGGCATCGATGTGGGTCGATTCTGGGCGTGATGGCCGCGGATTGCCGTGCTGTGCAGCAGTTCAGTGTGGGTGCTGAGGGTTGCGTGACGCGCACAGGCGCGGTCCTAGGTTTGGAGGTTCCTACACCAAGCCAAACAAGGGACACCCGTGCGCGTCACGACTGCATTCAACCGCCTGCTCAGCCTTCCTGGTGTTGACCGCCAGGCAGTGTGAGGATGACCGCGTCATCGTGGGGCGACGGTCTCGGAGGTCTGTTTCGAGGACGAGCAACTTGTCGTCGACGTGATGTTGCGGCGGCGCCGGCTGCAATGCCCGCAGTGCCGGTTCAGCACCGCGGCCTGTTACGACACCCGGCCGGTGTTCTCGACTTGGCGGCGCACCGACATGGGCCGCTGGAAGGTCCTGGTGCGGTCCGGACTACGCCGACTCGCGTGCCCCACCCACGGAGTCCGGGTCGAGGCCGTCCCGTTCGCCCGGCACCGTTCACGGTTTTGCCGTGACTTCGAGGACCTCATCGCGTTCTTGGCGACCAGGACCGATAAGACCACCATCAGCCGAGTGTCCCGGGTGGACTGGGACAGTGTCGGGCGGATCTGCGAGCGCGTCGTCGCCGACGGCCTGGACCCCGGGCGGCTGGACGGACTGGTGAACATCGGCGTCGACGAGGTGAGCTGGCGCAAGCACCACCGGTACCTCGCTCTGGTCACCGACCACACGGCCAAGAAGATCGTGTGGGGTGCCGAGGGTAAGGACACCGCCACGTTCGACGCGTTCTTCGACGAGCTCGGCACGGCCAGATCCGCTGCGCTACAGGCAATCAGCATGGACATGGGCACGGCGTTCCTCAAGAGCGCCCGAGCCGACGGGCACGCCCCACAGGCGGTGATCTGCATCGATCCGTTCCACGCCGTCAAACTCGTCACTGACGCCCTGGACGTGCTGCGTCGGGCGACTTGGAACCAGTTCCGGCAGCTGCCCGACCAGGCCGCGGCCAAGAAGTTCAAGGGCGCCCGCTGGTCGCTACTCAAACGCCCCGAGAACCTCACCGATGACCAAGCCGCGACCCTGCCTCAGCTCCGTCACCGCGGCGGTGACCTGTGGCGCGCCTACACCTTGAAGGAGGCCTTCCGGGCGATCTTCGCCGGCGACCTAACCGCTGAGGAGACCGTCGAGCTGATCGACCGCTGGTGCTCTAAAGCCAGCCGCTCCCGACTCGCCCCTTTCGTGAAGGTCGCCAAGACCATCCGCAAGCACCGCGATGGGATCCTCGCGGCCATCCGACTCAAGATCAACAACGCCCGGGCCGAGGGCCTGAACAACCACGTCCAGCTCATCATCCGCCGCGGTTACGGCTTCCACTCACCCAAGGCAGCGTTGGCATGGGTCATGCTCTCTTGCAGACCCATCAACCTCGTACTACCCCACGAACGAGCCACGATCTGACCCATACTCACGCCGGGAGAGCCCACAAAGGAGTATCGCTCCTAGTCAGCACCAAACCAGACGCGCGCCGATGCGGTTGAGGCGCAGCGGCCAGACCGCGCGACCGTCCGCGGCCTGGTCAAGTTGCTTGCTCTGTGCCCGCTGCTCAGCTGAGCGGCAGCACGGACACACCCGGAGGCACAAACCCGAACACCTGACCGTAGAAGGACAGCTCGGCCTCGAGCGAGGCGGCCACGTTGGCGGCGTCGCGGAACCCGTGCGACTCGCCGGCGAACGGAAGGTAGGCGTACCTCACGCCCTTCTGCTTCAGCGCAGCTATCAGCAGCTCTGCCTGCTCCGGCGGGACCACCGGGTCATCCAGGCCTTGCAGCACCAGCAGCGGTCGGTCCAGTCTGTCCACATGGGTGAGTGGGGATCGTTCGACGTAGAGGTCGAGCGCCTCTGGCAAGGGGCCGATCAGCCCATCGAGGTAGCGGGACTCGAAGTCGTGTGTCGTGGACGCGAACGGCACCAGGTCGACCACGCCGTAGTACGACGCCCCCGCACCGAAGACGCTGCCGCCGCGTGTCAGTGCCGCCAGAACGGTCCAGCCGCCTGCGCTGCCGCCACGAATGGCTACCTGGCTCGCCTTGCCCTCGTCGAGCAGCCAGCGAGCGACCGCCTCGCAGTCTTCGACGTCCACGACGCCCCAGTTGCCCCGTAGCGCATCTCGGTAGGGCCGCCCGTAGCCGGTCGACCCCCCGTAGTTGACCTCGACGACCCCGATGCCACGGCTGGTGAAGTAGGCAATCTCCGCGTCATACCGCACCGGGGTGTGCCCGGTCGGGCCACCGTGCACAGCCAGAACATAGGGACCGGCCACGCCGGCAGGAAGCTCGGCGAGAGGGGACGTCGGCGGGTAGAGCACCGCGTGTGTCACCCGGCCGTCCACCGACGGCACCATGATCATCTCGGGGATGGCCGTCCAGGAAGGGTCGGGCTGTTCTGGTCCAGCGACCTCGTGCCAGCGACCGGACGCGACATCAACGGCGATGACCCGCTCCTTGCTGTCGGGCCCGGCGGCCACACCGACGACGGTCTTGCCGCTGGCAGCGAGCACCGGACGCCAGGAAGTGAAAGGCAGGTTCAACGGGGTCACGACACCGTCCGCGCCGAGCAGCGAGAGGTTGCGCTGCGCCTGGCCGTGCACCACGGCCAGCCGATTGCCTGACACCACAGCCACCGAGCTCGTCCCCAGCTGCCACATCGACCAGCCACACTCCTCGTCCACCCGCCACAAGGGCGCGCCGTCGCTGTCGACGAGGTTCCACCAGCCATCCACCTCGCCGACCGCGACCAGCGAGCCATCCGGCCGCCACACAGGCTGCTGCATCGCCGTCCGGGCGTCACCGAGCACTAGACGCACGCGGCTCAGGACGTTCCCTGCGAGCGACCCGACCCGGACCTGCGAGCCGTCCCACGGCATCTGCGGGTGGTCCCAGGTCAAGAACGCCAGCGAGCACCCGTCGGGGGACAGCCGTGGCGTGCAGACAAAGTCGCTGGCGTCCCAGAGCACCGTCACCACACCTGAGCCATCGAGCGGCACGCTGACGAGCGAATGCGTCACGGTGTCGGCGACCTGCTCCCGCACACAGGCCAGGTGGGTACCACCGGGCAGCAGCACCGGGTCGCCGAAGCGATCCCGCTGCTCGGTCTCGGGAGTGAGTGGTGTGGCCACGCCGCCCTCCACCCGCCAGAGCCGCTGGTCGTGCAGGTCGCTCGTGACGAAACCGTCGCCGAGGACGAGCCAGCAGGCTCCGCCGTACTCGTGCACCCGGGTCCGCGCGTCCAACCCCAGTGGCAGCATCTCCTCGACCGGACCGTCGCCGGTGCGCCGCAGGATCGTGGTCCGGCCCTTCTCGGCGGGGCGTGACTCCGACCACCAGATCGTGCGACCGCCGTCGGTGACGGCGACCTCGCCGAAGGAAATCCCAGCACACGCAACGTCGGCGGCACTCAAGGGGCTCGGCCAGGTGCCGGGAGCGAGCGGCTGCATAAGCGCACTGTAAGCGTCCAGTCCGACTGGAACACACCACCAATGACGGTGCGAGGGTTCTCGGAACCGCTGAGAGCAGCAACTACCCCTGCCAACCTCGTCGACTTTCTAGGTGGCCGGTTTTGAGTGCCTACCCATGCGGTGCGGCGTTCGCCGCAACGTTCGGGGGATGGTTGCCTCTGGCCGAAGGTGCGCTGAGGTCTGGGGACCGGCCGACGTGAGATTTCTGGGTCTTGCGGCATGAATGTGGGTTGAGATGCGAGAAATGCTGCTTGGTTGGTTGCGTGCCGACACTCATCCGTACTTACTTAGCGTGGCTGAATGTTCTGGAATCTGAAGGTATCCGGGAAGGTGGTTCGGGGCTTATGGTCAGCCCAGCCGGCCTAAGCCGTCACGAACGAAAGGTTCCTCATGCACCGGAACTACCGTCGCGGGCGTGCTCCCCGACTGGCCGCGGTGACCGTACTGGCACTGGCCGCAGCGCTGACCCTTACGACCGGTTCGGCGACGGCGACCACTGCCACGAGCACTGACTCCGAGTTGCGCCCGTACGCACCTGCAGACGGTGGGCCGAATATCCCGGCACCGAAGTCCAATGCACCTTCCCGCGTCCCGGCCACGAACGTGCCACGGGTCACCGGCCTGGCCGTAGTCGCTGGACCCGCTGCAAAGGTGGCGGAGGGTCTGTCGCTGAAGGACCAACGCAGGTCCAACCAGGGCAACTCCTTCTCGCTGGAGCCCCCCGACCAGGCGCTGTGCGCAGGCAACGGGTACGTACTCGAAGGTGTCAACAACGTCTTCGCTATCACCACAACGGCGGGAGGCCCATTGTCGGCGCCGCAGTCCTACGTCCCGTTCTGGAACAACGGGGTGCCCGAGTTCGACCGCACCGCCGGCCGCGTAGGACCCTTTGTGTCTGACCCGAGGTGCTACTTCGACCCAGGCACGCGTCGGTTCTTTATGACCGAACTGCAGTTGGGCACGGACCCGGATACCGGCAACTTTACCGGTGACAGCTTTGTCAACATAGCCGTCTCACGCTCGGCGGTGCCCACGACGTCCAGCGCCGACTGGCGGCTGTATCGGCTGAACGTGCGCAACGACGGCACCCAGGGCACCCCGGCGCACCGGGGCTGCCCCTGCCTGGGTGATCAACCGCTCATCGGCGCGGACCAGAACGGCTTTTTTGTCACCACGAACGAGTTCCCGCTCGCCGGGCCCGGGTTCAACGGCAACCAGTCCTACGCCTTCGACAAGGTCGCGTTGACCAGGGGCGTGCTCACGGTGCAGAGGATCGAGACTGTCGACCCGCCACTAGCCGAAGGAGTCGCTTACAGCATCCAGCCTGCAACCTCGCCATCAACCAGCGACTGGTCGCCCGCCGCTGGTGGCACCGAGTTCGCGTTGTCCGCACTGGACTTCACCGGTGGACTGGACAACCGAATCGCAACCTGGGCGTTCACCAACACCAAATCGTTGGCCGGTCGCACGCCTAACGTGCACCTGGATAAGGTCGTCATCGCCAGCGAGGTGTATGGGATGCCACCCTCGGCGGCCCAAAAGACCGGACCAACCCCCCTCGCCGATGCGGTCAATGCCAAAGAGAATCTGCTGAGCTCCAACGACGACCGCATGAATCAGACGGTCTTTGCCGGTGGCCGGTTATTCAGCGCCGTCAACACTGCCGTTAAGACAGAGACGAACCCCACCTCAGTCGGTATCGGATACTTCGTCGTCGCGCCATCGATCCCCTCGGGCGGTGCACTGTCAGCCACCGTGGCGAACCAGGGGTATGTCTCCGTCACCAACCAAAGCGTCATGTACCCCTCGATCGGGGTGACCGCCGGCGCGGGGACTGCAGCAATGACGTTCTCGCTGTCCGGCCCTGACTACTACCCGTCCTCTGCCTACGTGCGCCTAGACGGGTCCGGCACGATCACCAGCCCCGTCACCGTCTCCTCAGCCGGTACACGCCCGGCCGACGGGTTCACCGGCTACCCAGCCTATGGTGGAGGAGGAATCGAACGCTGGGGCGACTACTCCACTGCAGTCGCCGATGGGTCGAGCATATGGATGGCGTCGGAGTACGTGCCAGGCACCTTTGTCTTCTCTCCGTACCTCGCGAACTGGGGCACCTCGATCAGCCGAGTCGACTGAGTGTCCGTGACCCGGCTCGGGCCGCCTGTCCCGAGCCGGGTCACACCGCATGAACTTCGCCTCGATGTGGCCACATAACGGCGGCTTGGCAATCGTCAAACGAGCGCTGCGGCTAGCCGAGCTACATAGCCTTCGGCGGTGCGTGAAGAACGCCGCCTGATTTCGCTACAGCGCCTTCGCCGGGGGGGGTGCCCCGCTTGATGCGACGCCCGATGTCCCTTTCTGGGCAAAGCACCAGATTGTGGATGTCGGTCAAAGCGGGTCGGGATCAGGACCTAGATCGCCTACCTCGCTATGGTGCCCGCTATGCGTGAGGTGCCC
>JAYTHM010000637.1:0-2485 GCA_043732645.1 Frankiales bacterium | reverse complement strand
GGGCGTCGACGGCGGCGCGGACCGCGGGGTACTCCGGGGCGTCCTGGACGCGCAGGGCCAGCGCCGAACGGAAGAGTCGGGACGACGGCGAGTACGGCGACGGCTCGATCGGCAGCGCCGGCGTCTCGGCATGCAGCGGATTGACCAGGACCGCCCCCGCTCCGTCGGCCGCAGCCGCCGCGACGACGGTGCGCAGGTCGGCGTAGTCGCCGATCCCCCAGGAATCGGCCGACCGCATCGCGTACAGCTGCACCTGCCAGCCCCAGTGCCGGCCCCCGGCGAGCTCCAACCGGCCCGGCACGACCACCAGGACGCAGGTCAACTCGCCGGCCCGCAGCTCGTGGTAGCCGAGCGGGAGCGGCTCGAACAGGACCCTTCGACGTATCAGGCCGTCCCGCCGCTCGAGCTCCTCCCCCGCCGTGAGGGTCCTGGTGGTGCCGTCCTCCAGGACCAGCGTGAGGCGGTGCTCCCCGACGACCTCGATGCCGCCGGCGACACCCTCGTGGAGCACAGCGACCGGCGGTAGGGCCCGCGACCAGCCGGCGTCGTCGTGGGCCGCCAGCGCATCAGCCACCGCCTCGTCGCTGGAGCCGTCGACGCCCATCGCGGCCAGGGCCGCCAGGACGGCCCCGCGCGCGACCTCGACCCGCCGCCCGGCCCAGTCCTCATAGAAGGTCGCCACGCCGTGCAGGCCAGCCAGTCGCTCGAGGGTCACCCGCCCAGTGTGCCCAGCCCCGAGAGCTCCTCACGCAGGCAGCCATAGCTGACGAGGTCATTCCACCGGCCCTGCCGCCACTGAGCCCCCCCGCAGGACCCCCTCGCGGGTGAAGCCGGCGCGCTCCAGCGCACGCTGCTCGGCGACATTGGCCACGTCGGTCGAGGCCTGCACCCGGTGCACGCCGGTCGTGGCGAACAACAAGCTGGCAAGCATCCGCTGCGCCCTCGTCCCGTGCCCCTGCCCGCAGAACTCAGCACGCAACGAGATCCCGATGTCAAGGGACTGCGAGCCGGGGTTGGGTCCGTACAGCACCGGGTGCCAACTGACGGTGCCGATCGGCTGGTCGTCCCCGTCGGTGACGACCAGGTCGCCACCTCCGGCGGGTGGAAGCCGGCGCACGTCCGTGGACATGTCCTGCGGCGGTGGGCCGCTCCAGTCCTCGTACGGCGAGGCAGGGGCCGACCGCCAGCTGGCGAGCTGCGGCGCGTCGGCGGGCGTGGCCGGCCGCAGACGGGTCAGGACCGCACCGTTGGCAAGCGATGTCACGCCGGGGTGCCCCAGAGCGCCTCGTCGTCGTCGCCACCGAGAAAGGGCCGCCACCGCGGGTCGACCCGCTTGGCGCCCAGGATCATCCAGGCGGCCCCTGTCGGCGCGACGGGTGGGTGGCGCAGCCGCCAGCCGAGCTCGGCGATCCCCCGGTCGGCCTTGACATGGTTGCAACGAGAGCAGGCGGACACCACGTTGTCCCATGTGTGCGGGCCACCTCGGCTCTTGGGGATCACGTGGTCCAGGCTCGTCGCGGGAGCCGCGCAGTAGACACAGCGGCCACCATCGCGGGCGAAGACCGCCCGACGGGTCAGGGGCACGGCACCCCGGTAGGGCACGCGGACGAAGCGGGTCAGCCGTACGACCGACGGAACGTTGATGTGGGACCGCTCGCTGTGCAGGGTCGCGTCGCCGTGGGCCACCGCGACGGCCTTCTCGGTGAGCACCAGCACCACCGCACGGCGGCCGGAGACAACGCACAGCGGCTCGTAGCTCGCGTTGAGCACGAGTGCCTGCCCTGGGGCTGGTGGTCCGGCCACATCTTCCTCCCTGCGGGCATCCTGCCTGAGGACCCCGTTCTTCGCCACGGCGGCCACGCGGGTCCGCACCGGGTCGCGCCGGGGTCTGAGGTCCTAGGGTCGGGGCGTGCAGCCTCAGGCCTCTTCCTTCAGCACCAGCGTCAGCGGCTGGTTCGACGACCACGGCTCGTCCCTGGCCACCCACGGCGTGCGCATCATCGTGATCGTCGTTCTCGCCCTGGTCGTGCGCAACCTGCTCCACCGCGGCGTACGACGGCTGGTCAGCACCGCCGTCCAGGGCAGCGTCCCGGTGCTCCTGCGGCCGCTGACCGACCGCGCCCGCGGCACCGTCTTCGAGCCGACGGCGCTGCTGTCCGAGCGTCGCCGGCAGCGCACCGAAACCCTCGGGTCGGTGCTCCGGAGCATCGCCTCGGTGGCGGTGGCGACCGTTGCCGGCGCCATGCTGCTCGCCGAGCTCGGCCTGGACCTGACTCCGGTCGTGGCGAGCGCGGGCATCGTCGGGGTCGCGGTCGGCTTCGGCGCGCAGAATCTCGTGAAGGACTTGCTCACCGGCATGTTCATGCTGTTGGAGGACCAGTACGGCGTGGGTGACATCATCGACGCCGGCCCGGCCAGCGGCACCGTCGAGTCGGTCAGCCTGCGCACCACCCGGCTCCGCGACGTCAACGGCACCGTGTGGCAC
>JAYTHM010000636.1:0-2487 GCA_043732645.1 Frankiales bacterium | reverse complement strand
GGCCGCAGGCCGGCCAGCTCGAAGCCGCCGTACCGGAACGCGAGCCTGTCCCTGGTGGCGGACTGGGCGGCAGCGACCCGATCGGGTCGATCTCGAGGCCGACGACCTGTACGTCGGGCCGAACCTCGGACAGCCGCAGATGCAGCTCGACCGCCGTGACGGGCTTCTCACCGGAGCCGAGGTCGATGACCAGCGGCGTCGCTGCGGTCCGCAGCAGGTCGGCGTGGACCTGGGCGAGGTGCCGGTCGACGCGCCGCAGCCGGTACGGGTTGGTCGTGCCCCGGGTCGGGAGGCCGAGCGCGCGGGCGCGCCCGGCGGCATACCTCTTGGGCTTGGGCATCTGCCTATCCTCACGGTTAGGAAAGTCGGTCGCCTTGAGCGACCGGGAGACGGGACCTCTGGAAGCCTCCACGGCGTACTGGCCGTCGATGCTGGTCTGGGCCGGGCTCGCTGTCTTCTTCCTGCGGGGCAGCCCCTGCCCGGTGCTGGTCATTTGACCCTCAGCCCCGGCGGTGCACCTTGCCCACAGATGCCTGCTGCTGCGGAGTGAGCTGGACCAGGTCGATGTTGACGTGCGGCGGACGGGAGGCGACCCACACGATGGCGTCGGCCACATCCTCGGCGACCAGCGCCTCGACCCCGGCGTAGACAGCGGCGGTCTTCTCGGCGTCACCCGCGAAGCGCGTCAGCGTGAACTCGGGGGTGTTGACCATCCCGGGTGCCACCTCGCTCACCCGCAGGCCGTGCTCGACCTCCTCCAGCCGCAGGGTGTCCCGCAGCGCCGCGACCGCGTGCTTGGCGGCGACGTAGCCCCCGCCGCCCTCGTACACCCAGCGCCCCGCTGTTGAGCCCGTCATGATCACGTGCCCCTTCGCGGCCCGGAGCGCGGGCAGGAGCGCCTGCACGGTGCGGACGAGGCCGAGCACGTTGACGTCGTACGTCCGGGCCCAGGTCTCGACGTCGGCCTTGGCGAGGGGAGCGACGTCGAAGGCCCCGCCCGCGTTGGCGACGAGCAGGTCGCAGGAGGCGACGGCCGCCGCGAGCGCGGCCACCGACTCGGCGGATGTGACGTCCAGAGCCACGGGCTGTACGCCGGGCAGCTGCTCGATAAGGTCGACGCGACGGGCGGCGCCGATTACGTTCCAGCCCTGCTCAGCGAGCAGCACAGCGGTGGCGGCCCCGATCCCGCTGGAGGCTCCGGTCACGACAGCGGTGCGACTCATGCTCTCCAGGCTAGGCGCGCGACGGACCGGCGCTTTGCGCGCCCGGCGCAGGCCTGGAACAAGGCGGTCCGGAGCGGCGCTATAGACCCGCGGATGCTGGGTCGGTCTGCATCGGGCAGGATGAGCGCGTGAAGGGGGTGGGCGTGAAGGAGGCAGGGATGGCACTGTCGGTCACGCCAGGTCGCGTCCGCAGTGTCCGTCCGCGCCGCGCCGCTGTGCTTAGCGTGCACACCTCCCCGCTGGAGCAGCCCGGCACGGGCGACGCCGGCGGCATGAACGTCTACGTTGTCGAGACATCCAAGCGCCTGGCCGACCTCGGTGTCGAGGTCGAGATCTTCACCCGCGCCACCTCCTCGGACCTGCCACCCGTCTGCGAGCTGGCCCCCGGTGTCACGGTCCGGCACCTCACGGCCGGCCCGTTCGAGGGTCTGAGCAAGGAGGACCTGCCGAGTCAGCTGTGCGCGCTCACCAGCGGCCTGCTGCGGGTCGAGGCGCAGCACGAGCCCGGCTACTTCGACGTTGTCCACTCCCACTACTGGCTGTCCGGCCAAGTTGGCTGGCTCGCGACCGAGCGCTGGGGCGTGCCACTGGTCCACACCGCGCACACCCTCGCGAAGGTCAAGAACCTCAGCCTGGCCGACGGCGACGCCCCCGAGCCACTGCGCCGGGTCGTGGGTGAGGAGCAGGTCATCGCCGCGGCCGACCGGCTGGTCGCCAACACCGCCCAAGAGGCGCGTGACCTTCTTGGCCTCTACGCCGCCGACGCCTCCCGGGTCGTGACGGTTGCCCCGGGGGTGGACCTCGAGCACTTTCGGCCGGGCGAGGCCTCCGGTGCCCGCACCCGCCTTGGGGTGCCGCCCGACGCCGTCCTGCTGCTGTTCGTCGGGCGCCTCCAACCACTCAAGGCGCCCGACGTGCTGCTTCTTGCAGCGCAGCAACTCCTCCGGAACGACCCCTCCCTGGTGGGCCGCCTTCACGTCGCGGTGGTGGGAGGGCCCAGTGGGTCCGGTTTCGACGAACCCACCTACCTGCACGACCTTGCCGCTCAGCTGGACGTCCCCGTCCGCTTCGAGCCCCCAGCAGGCCCCGACCGCCTTCGCGACTGGTACGTCGCGGCGGACCTCGTCGCCGTCCCCTCCCACAACGAGTCCTTCGGCCTGGTCGCCCTGGAGGCGCAGGCCTGTGGCACCCCTGTGATCGCCACCCGGGTCGGCGGGCTCCTGACCACCGTCCGCGACGAGGTGAGCGGCCTGCTGGTCGACGG
>JAYTHM010000635.1:0-8468 GCA_043732645.1 Frankiales bacterium | reverse complement strand
CGCCGCTGGTGCTGGTGGTTCCCGCCGTCGCCGGCGCCGCCCTGCTGCTGATCCCCCTGGCGGCGCTGCTCGCCCGTACCCCGTGGAGCCGCCTGTCGGACCTGCTCGTGCGTACCGACGTGCAGCAGGCGCTGTGGCTGTCCCTGCGCTGCGCCCTCGCGGCCACGGTCCTGTCGCTGCTGCTCGGGGTGCCCCTGGCCTGGGTGCTGGCGCGCACCCGCCTGCCCGGACGTCGGGTCCTGCGCGCACTGGTCACCGTCCCGCTCGTCCTGCCTCCGGTGGTCGGGGGCGTAGCCCTACTACTTGCCTTCGGCCGGCGCGGGGTCCTGGGGCCACTTCTCGTCGAGGCCGGCGCCGTACCCGCCTTCACCCTGTGGGGGGTGGTGCTCGCGGAGTGCTTCGTCGCCCTGCCCTTCCTGGTGCTCACAGTCGAGGGAGCCCTGGCGGCCTTGTCCCTGGCCTCCGAGGAGGTCGCCGCGACCTTGGGCGCGCGACCGAGCCGGGTCTTCTTCACCGTCACGCTGCCGACGATCGCGCCGTCGGTGGCGGCCGGCGCCGTCCTGTCCGGGGCCCGCGCGCTCGGGGAGTTCGGGGCGACCATCACCTTTGCCGGGAGCCTGCCCGGACGGACCCAGACCGTCCCGCTGAGCGTCTACGCCCTGCTCCAGGACGACCCCCCGGCGGCCTACGCGCTGTCGGCAGTCCTGCTGGCGGTCAGCGTGGTGCTCGTGCTGAGCCTGCGCCCACGGCTGCGATGAGGGCCTCCATCACCTCGGACCTGGTCCGCGCCGACCTGGTCGCCGAGCCCGGGGAGGTGGTAGTCGTCGTCGGCCCCAACGGAGCCGGCAAGACCTCGCTGCTGCGTGCGCTCGCCGGCCTGCTGCCCTCCACCGGGACTGTGGAGCTGGCCGGCCGGGACGTGAGCGCAATGCCGCTGCACGCCCGCGGCATCGGCTGGGTGCCGCAGGCCCCCTCGCTGTTCGCGCACCTGTCGGCCCGCGACAACGCCGGCTTCGCGCTGCGGGCAGGAGGGATGTCTCGGCGGGCCGCCCGGAAGGCGGCTGATGAGTGGTTGGGGCGCCTGGGCATCGGCCACCTCGGCGACTTTCGCCCCGGCGCGCTGTCAGGCGGCCAGGTCGCTCGGGTCGCCCTGGCGCGGGCCCTCGCGGCCGACCCGGCCCTGGTGCTGCTCGACGAGCCGCTGGCCGCTCTGGACACAGCCACCGGGGACGACGTACGACGGCTGCTCCGCAGCACCCTCGCCGGCGGCCGCGCCCCCGTGCTGGTCGTCACCCACGACCCGGTGGACGTCGTGGCGCTGGCCGACAGCGTGCTCGTACTGGAGAACGGTGCCGTCGTGCAGCACGCCTCCCCGGCAGAGGTCGCGGTCCGGCCACGCAACGTCTGGGTGGCCGGCCTGCTCGGCCAGAACGCTTGGCGCGGCGTCGCGGACGAGACCGGCCTGAGGACGGCATCCAGGGGGTCGGCTGGGCACTCGACCGGGCACTCGACCGGGCACATTGCAGCCGCCGAGACCTTGCCTGCGGGAACGCCTGCTCTGGCCCTGTGCGAGCCCGCCTCGGTCACCCTGCACCGGCTGCGCCCGAGCGGTTCGGCCCGTACCGTACTGGCCGGTCGGGTCGGGGAGCTCCGCTCCCTGGGCGGCCGCGTGCGGGTCGTCGTACACAGCGATCCGCAGGTGACCGCCGAGGTGACCGTGGGCGCCGCGACCGAGCTCGGGCTCGCCGACGGCGGACAGGTATGGGCTGCCGTCAAGGCCACCGAGGTGCGCCTCGTCGCGTTGTGACCGCACCGACGTGGATAGTCTCGACCCATGAGCCAGCCGACGAGTCCCGACGTCCCGCAGGCCCTCTCAGTGGCCCGTGAGGCGCCCGACAGGAACATCTCCCTCGAGCTGGTACGCGTCACGGAGGCCGCCGCCATGGCCGCTGGCCGGTGGGTCGGTCGCGGCGACAAGAACGGCGGCGACGGCGCGGCCGTCGACGCCATGCGCCAGCTGATTGGCACGGTCAGCATGAAAGGCGTCGTCGTCATCGGCGAGGGCGAGAAAGACGACGCCCCGATGCTCTTCAACGGCGAGGAGGTCGGCAGCGGCGAAGGCCCCGACTGCGACGTAGCCGTCGACCCGATCGACGGCACCACCTTGATGGCAAAGGGCATGCCCAACGCAATCGCCGTCATGGCCGTCGCCGAGCGCGGCACGATGTATGACCCGTCAGCGGTCTTTTACATGGAGAAGCTCGTCACCGGTCCAGATGCCGCCGACTCGGTCGACATCACCGCACCGGTCGCCTACAACATCAAGGCGGTCGCCAAGGCCAAGGGCGCCGCGGTCGAGGACGTGACGGTCTGCATCTTGGACCGGCCCCGGCACGAGGACCTGGTACGCGCCGTGCGCGACGCCGGCGCCCGCATCACGTTCATCTCCGACGGCGACGTGGCCGGAGCGGTGATGGCCTGCACCGAGGGGACCGGCATCGACCTGCTGCTCGGCATCGGCGGCACCCCCGAGGGCATCATCACGGCCTGCGCGGTGAAGTGCCTGGGCGGAGTCATCCAGGCGAAGCTCTGGCCGCAGAAGAAGAGCGAGTTCATCAACGCCGCCGCTGCCGGCCTGGACCTGGACCAGGTGCTGTCAACTGACGACCTGGTGCGCAGCGACAACGTCTTCTTCGTCGCGACCGGCATCACCGACGGCGAGCTCGTCCGCGGCGTCCGTTACCGCGGCGGCGGCGCGTCGACGGAGTCGCTGGTCATGCGCTCCAAGTCCGGCACCATCCGGCGGGTCATCTCCGAGCACCGGTTGTCGAAGCTCTCGGCCTACTCCTCGATCGACTTCGCGCACGCTGGCCGATGATGCGAAAGCCCCGCCTGGGAGACCATCTGGCAGCCTGAGCCCATGAGGATTGCGACCTGGAACGTCAACTCGGTCGGCGCCCGACTGCCTCGCCTGCTGGCCTGGCTCGCGGACGTCGCGCCTGATGTCGTCGCCCTGCAGGAGACCAAGTCGGCGAGCTTCCCGACGGCCGAGGTCCAGGCACTGGGTTACGAGGTCGCCCACAACGGCGACGGCCGGTGGAACGGCGCGGCGCTGCTGTCCCGGGTGGGCCTTGAGAACGTGGCCATGCAGTTCACCGGCCAGCCCGGGTACGCCGGCGACGACGATGCGCCTTTCGACGTACCCCGCGTCGAGGCGCGAGCGGTCGGCGCCACCTGCGGCGGGCTGCGGATGTGGTCGCTCTACGTCCCCAACGGGCGCAGCCTCGACCACGCCCACTACCGCTACAAGCTCGCCTGGCTCGACGCGCTCAAGGCTGCACTGGCCCCCGAGGTTCCCGCCGGTCCGTTCGTGGTGACCGGCGACTTCAACATCGCGCCAACCGACGACGACGTGTGGGACATCGCCGACTTTGCCCACTCCACGCATGTCACCCCGGCCGAGCGTCAGCGGCTCACGGCACTGCTCGACCTGGGCCTGCGCGACGTCGTCCCCCGACCCGGGAAGAACGACCGGCCCTTCACCTACTGGGACTACCGGGCCGGGATGTTCCACAAGGACAAAGGGATGCGGATCGACCTGGTCTACGCCAGCACCTCGCTCACCGTCTGGGACGCCTACGTCGACCGGGCCGCCCGCAAAGGGACCGGACCTTCCGACCATGCCCCTGTCGTCGTCGACCTGGAGATGCCATGACCCAGAGCGAGCACAACCACCCCGACCACGTCCACGACGCCGCCTGTGCGGCCGCCCACGGTGCGGTCGTCCTGCCGCCCGATCCGCGAGCGGTCGTCGTGGTCTTCGCCTCCCCGGTCGCCCACGAGATCGGCGTGCTGGCCCGGCGGCTGGGCTGGCCGGTCATGCTGCTCGACCCGGTGGTGGGCAACCTCGACGGTGCCGACGTACCCACCACGACCGTGGTTGACAACGCGGGCCTCGGCGCCGGGACGGACGTCGTGTTCTGCGACCACGGCCGTCCCGAGCTCGGCCACCTGCTCGCCGAGGTACTGAAGTACCCCACCCGCTGGGTTGGGGTGATGGGGTCAGCGCGACACACGGCGCCGCACGTCGAGGCCCTGCGCGGCCAGGGCGTCGACGAACTGACCATCGCGCGCGTGCACCGCCCGATCGGCCTCGACATCGGCTCGCACACCCCCACCGAGATCGCGATCTCCACGGTGGCCGGACTCCTAGCCGACCGCAACGGCCGCTCCGGCGGCTTCCCAGCAACAGCACCGGTTCCGCTGTTCATCGCCCACGAGCCGTGATGCCTCCACCCGTCCCGCCTTTCACTGCCCAGACTGCTGCGCACAGGGCCGCCTGGAACGCCTGGGAGCCGGCCGCTTAGATACCGAACACACGCCCAACGCGGACCGGAGGAGCCACGACAGATGTGCCACCGGCCCCCCTGATCTGCCTGTCGGTCTGACCGTTCAGCCCAGCAGCCGGCGCAGGGTGGCAGGCGTCCTTGCGGTGGAGCTCACCCCGAGGGCGCTCTCCAACCGGGCGTTGGTGAGCTTCGTGCGTCCCGCATCGACGTAGCCGATAAACACCGCGCGCTCGTTACCAGCGACCACCTCAGGTGAGACGTCCGACGCCAGGAACATCGCCAGTGCAGCCGGCGAGGGACGCTCGAACAGCACGGAGCAGACCACGTAGCCCGGAAGGTCCGGGACAGCGTCGAGGAGGGCACGCACCTCGTGCTCGGGCAGCACACAGGCGCGCACGTCGATCCGAAGCTGTTCCCGGAGGCCGTGTTCGACCTCCGCCGCCAGGTCACCACCCCGGTTGCTGGTGAAGACGGCGTTCCCGCTGTTGAGCACCGTGCGCACGTCGGTGTGCCCGAGCTGTTCCAGCAGGTCGCGCAGGTCGGCCATCGCCAGCCGATTGCGCGTTCCCACGTTGACGGCCCGCAGCAGAAGGACCCACCTCATGGCGTCAGGGTCGGAAGGGTGTCACGGGGGCTCTCGTGCCCCAGACCGTCGAGTAGGTCCACGACCGCGACCCGCATCTGGGCCACCACCACCTGCGCCGAGAGTGAGCGCGCACCGAGGGTGACCGGGTCGAGCTGCGCAGCCAGAGACACCAGTGACGGGATGCCATCACCCCCGGAGGCGGCCAGGTCGAGGGCGTCGCTGAAGTCCTCGAGCAGGTCGGGCAGGGCTGACGGCAGGGGGTCGCCGGTGTCGAGCGCGACCACCACCCGGCGAATGAGTACCCGGACGTTGCCGGTGCCACGGTCGATGCCGACGAGCAGTCGCGAGAGCGCCTCCCACTCCTCGCGGCGGGTCTCCCGGAACGGGGTGATGCGGGAGGTCTCGCGACCGGTCGACAGTGCTCCCCTCCACCTCACCAGGACCGGTTCAAGCATCCGACCCCGACCCAGGGCCTCCGCGGCCAGCGTGCTGGACCCGGTCCGGATCGCCTCCGCTGTCCCGTGGGCCACCTCGGAGAGCTCCTTCAGATAAGAGCACCGCAGCCGATGGACGGCCTTCCACGGGTCCGACGGGAGCAGCGCCGCCACGAGCAACGCCATCACGCCACCGACGAGGGCATCCTGCCAGCGGTGCAATCCGCTGTTCGGAGTCCGCGGCAGGGCCACGACGAACACGGCCTGCACAGCCGCCTGGGTGACCGCGAGCCCACCGCCATTGATCGCCAACGCGGCTATGAGGGCCAGGAAGACGACGGCCCCGATCTGCCAGATCCCCTGACCGAACGCACCGACCCACGCATCCCCGACGCCTACCCCGAGGGCGACGCCGGCCGACAGCTCCGCCGTACGGCGAAGGCGTCCGCCGGCGGTGAGCCCGAGCGACACGACCGCGGCGACCGAGGCGAAGAACGGACGCTGGTGGTCCAGGACCCGGGTCGAGAAGGCCCAGGCACCGGCCGCCGCGAGTCCGCACTGAGCGGCCGACCACGCCCCCGATCGCACGCGGACGACACAGTCGGTCACCACGCGCTGGAGCTCCACACCCCAAACCTAGACTCCGGGGCATGCCTGAGTTCGCCTACACCGACCTGCTCCCGACCGGCCCGGACGAGACGCCCTACCGACTACTGACCACCGAGGGCATCTCGGTCGTCTCCGGCGCAGGGCGCGACTTCCTGCAGGTCTCCGGTGACGCCCTGTCCTTGCTGGCAAGGACCGCCATGCGCGACATCGCGCACCTGCTCCGGCCCGCCCACCTGGCCCAGTTGCGGCGGATCCTCGACGACCCGGAGTCCAGCCCCAACGACCGCTTCGTGGCCCTGGACCTGCTCAAGAACGCCAACATCGCCGCGGGTGGTGTTCTACCGATGTGCCAGGACACCGGGACCGCCATCGTCATGGGCAAGCGCGGCATGTCCGTGCTCACCGACGGCCACGACGAGGAGCACCTGTCGCGCGGCATCTACGACGCGTACACGACCCTCAACCTGCGTTACTCCCAGCTTGCCCCGCTCACCATGTGGGAGGAGAGCAACACCGGCAACAACCTGCCCGCGCAGATCGAGCTCTACGCCAGCGCCTACGACTGCTACGAGTTCCTGTTCATGGCCAAGGGCGGCGGCTCGGCCAACAAGAGTTACCTCTACCAAGAAACCAAGGCGGTCCTCAACGAGGTGTCCATGATGCGGTTCTTCCAGGAGAAGATCCGTTCGCTCGGTACGGCGGCGTGCCCGCCGTACCACCTGGCGATCGTCGTCGGCGGCACGTCCGCGGAGTTCGCCCTCAAGACCGCGAAGTACGCCTCCGCGAAGTACCTCGACAACCTTCCCACCTCCGGATCGCCTACAGGGCGAGGGTTTCGGGATCTCGACCTCGAGCTCCAGGTGCACGAGCTCACCGCACGCCTTGGCATCGGGGCCCAGTTCGGCGGGAAGTACTTCTGCCACGACGTGCGCGTCGTCCGCCTCCCCCGGCACGGCGCTTCGTGCCCCGTCGCGATCGCCGTGTCGTGCTCCGCGGACCGACAGGCCCGTGGTCGCATCGACGCCCGGGGCGTGTGGCTCGAGCAGCTCGAGACCGAGCCGGCGCACTACCTGCCCGAGGTCGAGGAGATCGCCGGCGACGTCGTCCAGATCGACCTGTCACGGCCGATGACAGAGATCCGGTCGGTGCTGTCGACCCTGCCGGTCAAGACTCGCCTGTCGCTCACCGGCCCGCTCGTCGTGGCGCGCGACATCGCGCATGCCAAGATCTCGGAGCTGCTTGAAGCGGGCCAGCCGATGCCGTCGTACCTCAAGGACATGGCCGTCTACTACGCAGGCCCGGCCAAGACGCCGGAGGGGATGGCGTCGGGGTCCTTCGGTCCGACGACCGCAGGCCGGATGGACTCCTACGTCGACCGGTTCCAGGCCGCTGGCGGTTCCCTCGTCATGCTGGCGAAGGGAAACCGCTCCAAGCAGGTCACCGACGCCTGCCACAAGCACGGCGGCTTCTACCTGGGGTCGATCGGTGGTCCCGCCGCACGGCTGGCGCAGGACTGCATCAAGAAGGTCGAAGTGCTGGAGTACCCCGAGCTCGGGATGGAGGCGGTCTGGAGGATCGAGGTCGAGGACTTCCCCGCGTTCGTCGTCGTCGACGACAAGGGGAACGACTTCTTCACCTCCCCCGCCGAGGCGGACGCCGGACCGATGCCTGTCGCCATCACCACCCGCCCCTAGCTGTCCCCCACCGCAGCTAGGAGAGCGTTCTGAATCAAGATTGCTCTGGGAGCTGCGTTGGTTGACGCCTGGCTCCCCACGCTGAAGCAACGCATCTAGCAGAGCACTCTCAGCCGAAGATGCTCTCCGAGATGCGTTGGGGGGCTGCCCCTAGCCGCCGTCGCCGCCTTGGAACCCGAGGGGCGCGAGGACGGTCAGCACAGGCACATCGAAGCTAGCGGTGGGCTGCTCGGACGCCGAAAGCGGCTCGGCGAGCAGCGCCTCGTGCAGCTCCAGGTCCAACAGCAGGTCTCCACCGAGGTGCTCAGCGACGGCCGGCGCCTCGGCAGAAGCCGAGCCAGGACGCGAGCGGGATGAACGTGCTGCGGGACGTCAGCTGCTCGGGAAGAAGACGTCGAGCGCCCGGAACGTCTGAGGACCGAAGCAGGGTCAGGAGGGCGAAGTCAGGGTCGGCGGAGCTGTGAGCGCCCTCGACGGGCATGCTCGCGTTCTCCCGTTGTTGCGGAAAGGGCAGATCAGTGTTGCGGGCGGTCATCGCCAGGGCTCCTTGAGCGAATGGCTACGCGCGGCTTGCGGTCGACCTACGGGGGCAAGATGACGTCATGAGCAACACGCGCACCGAGCACGACAGCATGGGCGACGTCGAAGTCCCGGCGGAGGCGCTGTGGCGCGCCCAGACCCAACGCGCCGTGCAGAACTTTCCCGTCAGCGGGCTGCGCGTCGAGCCGGCTCTCATCCGCGCCCTGGCAGCGGTCAAGGGCGCCGCGGCGCGGGCCAATGCCGTCCTCGGGGTTCT
>JAYTHM010000634.1:0-8481 GCA_043732645.1 Frankiales bacterium | reverse complement strand
CAAACCCCACACCATCCATGGCGAGTGGAACTACACAGTCCGACCCCGAACTACATCCATGTAATTCTTAACACTGCATTTGTTTCTTGGCGGACCCTAACGTGGAAGGGGGGCCGAATCCTCACGTGTCGAGGACAATGCTGTCTTTACGCGCCTTTCCCTCTAAGTGAGGGCGGACCACCGAACCACTGTGAGCGTTCAGGCAGAGATCAGGACAGGTAGAGCCGGTGCCCAGGCCTGGAATGTGTCGCAGGGGTCGCCGTGGATCCCCGAGTTCGTCGCCCGTTGGTGGTGCGTCCTTTGCTAGATGGCTGTGCGTGAGGGTCGGTGCCGCCCGCGTCTCGTACCGTCGTCGGTCGCGTGAGGTGGCCTGCGTGAGGCGCGGTCCTTCGGCCGTTGTCGCTCTACCAGCCGAGGGACAGCGGCTGCGGCGCACCTGCTCGTCTGACGTGCGTCTGCCCGTGGCTGACCTCGACAGCGTGGCCGACGCGAGGTCTCACGTGGCACTCAAGCACGGCGGGCTCATGACGCAGCGTGTTCTTGGCTACCGACAGGTGAGTCGTGACCTGCGGCTCTTCTCCCGACGGTGGCGGAGATCTGCGTGCCTGCCGTTCCCGAGAGCAGGGCCGGTGCGTCGGCGATGCGGCCGATCGCGGCGGTGTTGCCGGTCGCGGCCACGAATCGGCGGCAGGCCTCGATCTTGGGGGCCATGGACCCCGCGGGGAAGGACATCTCTGCGAGTTCGTCGAGGGTGACGTCACGCAGTTCTGCGGCGCTTGGCGTCCCGTAGTCGGTCATGACTGCGGCGACGTCAGTGAGGATGATCAGCCGGTCTGCGCCTAGCGTCTGGGCGAGAAGGGCTGCGGTCAGGTCCTTGTCGATGACCGCTTCTTGGCCCCGTAGTTGTCCGTCTTCCTCTTGCGTGACGGGCGCGCCGCCGCCACCACCGGCGATGAGCGCGGAACCGGAACTCAGCAGCTGCTCGATGATGTCGTGCTCAACGATCCGGACCGGCTCGGGCGAGGGCACCACGCGCCGCCAGCTCGGGCCGTCCCGGGCAATGCTCCAACCGTGACGGGCGGCCAGCCGTCGAGCCTGCGCCTCGTCGTAGGTCGCACCGATGAGCTTGCTGGGCCGACCGAACGCCGGGTCGTCGGTGGCCACGACGACCTGGGTCACAAGGCTCGCCAGCGGCTTGGTGACGCCAGCGTTGTGCAGGGACTGGATGAGCCAGTAGCCGATCATTCCCTGGGTCTGGGTGCCCAGGGCGTCCAGTGGGTACGCCTTGGTCAATGCTGGGTCGCCCTCGCTCTCCAGGGCGAGAAGTCCGACCTGGGGCCCGTTGCCGTGACAGATCACGACCTCGTGATCGTTCACCAGGGGCCCGAGCGCGCGTGCTGCTACTTCGACGTGCGTGAGCTGGATGCTGGCATCAAGCTTCTCGCCTCGGAGGAGCAGCGCATTGCCACCAAGGGCGATGATGAGTCTCATGGTGTTCGGCGGGGAAGCTCGAGAGTCATGGCTATCCGTTCTCTGCTGCGCATCGTCGATACGTCGGTTCGGCTCACGATTCCAGTGGGCCTGGAGCTGCGCCACCCGCAGAGGTCCTGATCGTCGGGGACGTTCTTCCCTGGCGTCCGCCCGCTGAAGCGCGGAGCAGCTCCGACCCACCCGTCGTCCGCGGGTGGGAACCGCTGTTGTCTAGGTCGGGACCTTGTGCTCTGACGGTGGCAGCGCCGCCGGGGCAATCTGGGAGTACCTGACCCCGATGAAAGCATCACATCCCATGCAGGTCCTGATCACCGTCTTCATCGTTGTGGCAGTCCTCGTCGTCTTCGGCCTCTCCCTGTCTCTGCGGGTGGTGACGCAGTACGAGCAGGGGGTGCTGTTCCGGCTCGGCAGTATCCGAGCGGTGCGTCAGCCCGGGCTGGCGGCGATCATCCCGGTCGTCGACCAGCTCAGACGGGTGTCGCTGCGGATCGTCACGATGCCGATCCAGTCGCAAGGCATCATCACGCGCGACAACGTCAGCGTCGACGTCTCCGCCGTGGCCTATTAGAAGGTCGTTGATGCGACGAAGTCGGTCGTCGCCATCGAGGACGTGGCTTCGGCGATCAACCAGATCGCGCAGACGACCCTGCGTAAGGTCGGCGGGCAGCACACACTCGACGAGAGGCTGTCCGAGACCGATGTCATCAACGTCAACATCAGGAAGATCCTGGACGTGGCCACGGTCGAGTGGGGTGTGGTCGAGACGATGGTCGAGCTCAAGGACATCCAGCTCCCCGACACGATGAAGCGCGCTATGGCCCGGCAGGCCGAGGCGGAGCGCGAGAAGCGCGCCAAGATCATCGCCGCCGAGGGCGAGGCGCTCGCCGCAACCGCACTCGGTCAGGCCTCGGACATGATGATGGCGCACCCGCTCGCGCTGCAGCTCCGCAACCTGCAGAGCCTGCTGGAGATCGGTGCCGACAAGAACACCACTGTGGTCTTCCCGGCTCCGCTGATGAGCACCATCGGCGAGCTCGGGAGCTTCCCGGCCCGTGAGAAGGCAGCGTCCGTACCGATGCCGCCGACCAACGGGACGCGCCCTGTCCCGGCAGCGCGCTAACGAGGCTTGAGCTCAACCGGCTAGCGACGGTTCCCGTAGCGACATCTGCAGCGGAGAGCAACGCGGAGGAGAGGCAGAGATGATGAGGTGGTGGACAGTGCTGGTCCTCGTCCTTGTCCTGGTCGTGGCCATCGTTGGTCTGCTGGCCCTCGTGCAGCGCAAGCGACGCAGTGGCGGAGTGATCGCAGCGAGCAAGGGTGCACGAGGCGGCAGGCCATGACGCTGCTGATGCGGGCGAGTGAGCTGGTCCAGTGACCCGTCGTGACTCTCGGCGGCGAGGACATCGCCCAGATCAAGGACTTGGTGTACGCCGGCTCCGGCAGGGCCATCGGAGGGTTCACCCTCAACGGGCGTGGGTTGTTTGCTGGCCCGTTGAGCACAGGGCTGCCGTGGCGGAACGTGCTGGCGTGCGGACCGGACGCCGTCATGGTCGCCGACCACTCGGCCGTGATCCCGCGTGGCGACGTGGTGGACCGCTCGCACCTCAAGGAGCGTGACGTCCTGGGTGCTCGGGTCATCACTGACAGCGGGGTCGACCTCGGCAAGGTGGTCGACGTCGTCATCGAGGTCGGCATCCACGGGAGCACCTCGGCTGACGTCACGGGCTATGAGATCGAGGCCTCTCCAGCGTTGAACAAGGACGGCAAGAAGGACGGCCGCAAGGTGCTGATCCCGCTGCCCGACACCCTGGCTGTCTTCGGCGAGGCGCTCATTGTGCCGAGCGCCGCGATCGAGTTCGTCAGCGACGACCTTGCCGGCTTCGGCGCAGCGGTCGCGCAGTTTCGTGCGCACCTGCGGGGTGAAGGCTGATACTCGCCAGTGAAGCCAAGGGCCGCCCGGTGATGAGCACCGAGACAGCCACAGCGGTCGGCAAGATCGATGGGCTGCTGGTCGAGCCGGCGACCTCGAAGGTCGTCGCCTTCAGCCTGACCAAGACACACGGCGACGCCGACGCCCTGCACTGGGAGGATCTCACGAGCTTCGGCCCTGACGCGGTCACGGTCGACGCGGAAGCGCTCATCAGCAAGCCCCGCGGCTGGGCGGCCGAACTCAGCGGCAAGCACCTCGGAGTTCTGGGCAAGCGTGTCCTCACGGACAAGGGCGTCGAGCTCGGCACCGTGGACGACCTCGAGTTCGATCCCAAGACCGGCGATGTTCTCGCCCTGGTGACCGGGCCTGAAGCAGTCGACGGCAAATGGATGCTCGGCCTGGGTTCGTACGCGCTCGTCGTCAGGACTGCCTGACCTGACACCCCCAGCCTGTGACCTAAGGCCCTTCCTCTGCTCCTGGCTGAGAGCGGACGATCAACACGAACAATCCACCCGACCACCCAACCCTTGGCTGAGGTCATGACCACACTGCCGCATGATGTCCCCGACTTGGAGCTCGCGCCGCTAGTCCTCGAGCTCGACGCCCGCATCAACAAGCTCGGCCAGCTGAGCAAGCACGCACTCGAGGAGGAGGTAGCCCTGGACAGCGACCTGCCCGACTGGACCCGCGCGCTCCGGGAGTCAGCGCTGCTCAGAACCGTCTCGCACTTCCTCGACTGCCACGGGTGGGTGCTCGCCTGGCACCCCCGTGGACTGGCGCTTTCCCACGCAGAGCGCCGGGTCGTTCTTGGGATCCCGGCGACGTTCGTCGACTTCCTGTCCGGGGCCCCCTTAATGCCAGTCGGTGTCGGCGGTCGCTTGGTCGTCACGTCAGACGACGCAGACAATGCCTCCCGGTCCTGAGTCATCAAGCTGCGCCGAGGACTCACGGGTTGCGTCTGTTCTGGCCGCGGGATGCACCTGCCCACGGGTCGCTGCCGATCCCCTCTGTCCCAGCGCATGCACCGCAGGCAGGCTCGGTGATTCAGAACCGATGGACCAATGCTGGCAGCCTGGCCAAGATAGAGGTGGGTCCTCGCAGTGGAGGTGTGATGCTTGTCCAGTGGCGGGGTCCTGGTGGAACCAGGCAGCGGGGGCAGCCGAGGTGCCTGAGTCAGGGACGGGCAACTCCCACGCCGTTGCCGATCTCGTGGTGATGGCTGGATGGTCGTGAGTCCCAGCCCTGATCGATCTCCACGCATTGAAGACGGGGACAGCCCGCGTGTTCGCGGCGGTGCACGGCCGGCCCAGCTGCTCGAACGCGAGCCTGAGTGGGCGCGCCGTTTCGAGGACATGAGTGACGAGTGGCGTCGGTGGTTCAGCGAGACTCTCGGCACGTTCCTGCTAGTGGTGGTAGCCGTGGGCGCTGGCGTGGTCGACGCGCGCGCTCAGGGCGCCATCGGCCGGGTGTCCCAGGTGGTGGCGCCCGGATTGATGGTGACCGCGATCATCCTGTTCATGGGCGCAGTCTCTGGCGCGCACCTCAACCCCGTCGTCAGTATCGCGTTCGCGTTGCGTCGAGACTTCCCATGGCGGCGGGTTCCCGGCTACCTGATGGCCCAGGCGCTCGGTGCGACCCTGGCTTGTGCCCTGCTGCGGGCGACGTTCGGATCGTTCGGGACCGCTGGCGCGACGTTGCCCGGAGCTGCTTTCACGACGCTCCAAGCGCTGGTGGTCGAGACGCTGCTCACCTCAGGGCTAGTCAGCGTCGTCCTCGGCACCGCCTCCACCGCCCAGAGCATCGGCCCGCTCGCCGCCTTCGGCGTCGGCGGCTACATCGCGCTCGCCGGGCTGTGGTCCAGCCCTGTCAGCGGGGCGTCGATGAACCCCTTCCGCAGTCTCGCGCCCGCGCTGATCAGCGGGCATCTGCACGACAGCTGGGTTTACCTCGCCGGCCCAACTCTCGGAGCTGTTCTCGCCGTCGGAGCAGCAAGGATCCTCCGCGGCCATGGAGGAGGGCCCACTGGCAGCAGAGCTGCGCAAGGAACGGTGACCTGACCCGCCTCACTCCAGGTCACCACCTCACGACCTGCAGTTCAGGATCGCCTCCGCCATCATACCCGTGAAACCGGCTGCGCGTCTCCGCTGATCCCGCGCCGTTGCTCGATGACGCAGCGAAGGCCTATCCAGTAGGCCAACGGGGCCAACGGGGCCGGGGTGAGAGCTGGCTCCGGAGCGTTTCCCCTTTTCGAGATGCACTTCCTGAAGCTCCGCCCCGGCTTGGTGTCCAGGTGAGGTGCCCCGGTGACCCATCCCTCCGGCGCGGCGGCTCCGGCTCGAGGGACCGGTGCGCGTCGGAGTTTCCGGTCCGGAGAGCTCTCAGAGCTCGCGGTCAGAAGGGACTGGTACGGCAGGGTGGGGACGGGACGTCAAAGGTGGGGACGGGCAGGAGCTGGGAGGGCTCACTCGCGTGACTCCTTGAGATCGAGCCTAACCTGCAGGTCATCCATCGCCGTCCTGCACGCGAGCTCCGGCGAGAGGGGAGGCGGCCTTGGGCTGACAGGAGAGCGCTTCTGCCCTTAGCGCGAACGTCGGACTTTCACGATCAGGTCGAGCAGGAGGTAGCCGATCAGCATTGCGAGTCCAATCACGACGGGAAGAGCGAGGACAGGGCAGTCACGGCAGGGCGTCCGAGCTCAAGAAGTCCAGCAGGTGAGGTGGGACGCCGAGCACGAGCTGGTGGTTCTGGAGAGGCGGACCGCTGGGGCACCAGAGGGCTTGCAGGTGTGCAGGTCCAGGTCGCGGCCGGTCAGCTCGAGCAGCAGCTCCTTGCGGCGATCCGGCACTGGATCGTGGTCGGTAGCCGCAGCGATGGCTAGGATCAGCTCCCACGTGGTCAGTTGCTCCAGCGTTTCCATGTAGAACTGGCCGGATGCGTGAGCTGGTCGAGCCGTTCCAACTGCGTCGGATCGACTCGGCTACGTCAAGTGCAGGGTCCAGGCGTGCGAGCTGCAGGCCGGTGGATATCGCTATCGCTGGATCAGAGGCCCAGAGACCGATGAGGTGCCGAGGCCGCCGGGATGGATGTACCCCTCGTCCCAGTACGGCAGGCACCCGTAGTGGCTGTAGATGCTGTTGTGCTGCCGGTGGTCATCGACGAGTTCCGGGGTGTAGCCGGGAGCTGCCTGGACCTGCTCTGGTGTCTGATCGACGTGGACGTCGAACTCGGTGATCTTGGTGACGGCGTCGACGGTATCAGCGACTTCGTGTCGCCGAAGCCGAGGAAGCCGCCGTGGGCGACGAGCAGGAACCGGACCTGGTTCTCGCGGTCATCGACAAGCAGGTCGGTGACCTTCTCGATGCCCTGGCCGTTCTTGTCCTTGACCTGTCGTCCGCGGACGTCGTTGGACGATCCGTCGACGGTCTGGCCGCGATCGCCGAGGACGTGCAGCGCGGCGTTGTGATTCATGGAGTTGGCTTTGTCAGTCATCGAACATCTTCTCCTGCGTAGGTGTAGCGGTGAGGTTGGCGTCGTGCTTCCTCGCACGGCGTTGGCCGAGGGGGAAGACCTGTTCAGAGCTGGTTCCGGAACGATTCCAGTTCCTGGTGGCGCTTGTCGGTTGTCTTGGGGTAGGCCATCTTCAGCTCGGACAAGGTGTCGAGGATGACCTGGGAGACGATGAGCCGGGCGTTGTGCTTGTCGTCGGCGGGCACGGCGTACCACGGGGCGTGGTCGGAGCTGGTGGCGCTCAGGCAGTCGCTGTAGACCTTCATGTAGGTGTCCCAGTAGGACCTTTCGTGGATGTCGGCGAGGCTGAACTTCCAGTTCTTGTCGGGCGCGTCGATCCGTGCCCGGAAGCGCTGGGCCTGCTCGTCCTTGGACAGGTGCAGGAAAATCTTGACGATCTGGGTGCCGTTGCGGTGCAGGTGCCTCTCGAGGTCCCGGATGGAGCGGTAGCGCTGCTCCCAAAGCATTGTGTCGTTGATGAGGTCGTCGGGCAGTCCATGTCCGTGCAGGATCTCGGGGTGGACGCGGGCGATGAGGACGTCCTCGTAGTACGAGCGGTTGAAGATCCCGATCCGGCCGCGTTCGGGTAGGCAGCGGGTGGTGCGCCAGAGAAAGTCGTGGTCGAGTTCTTGGGCGGTCGGCTGCTTGAAGCTGAAGACCTGGCAGCCCTGCGGGTTGACGCCGGACATGACGTGGCGGATGGCGCCGTCCTTGCCTGCGGCGTCCATGCCCTGGAAGATCACCAGCAGCGACCAGTGCCCGGAGGCGTAGTGCAGCCGTTGCAGCGCGCTCAGTTTCTTGACATCCTTCTTCAGCTGCTTCTTGTAGTCCTTGTGTGAGGTGTAGCGGGGTTTCACGGTGGTGGGGATTCTGGTCAGGTCTACGTGTCCTACGGGTCCGACTCGGAACGCTGCCGATTCGCTTACCACAGCTCCTCCCCTCTTGGTGCTTGGTCTGGTCCATCGCCGGCGCGTTACTGGTGCTTCCTGTGTCGACGGGCGACTAGGGCCCGTGCCCGGCTGCATTCGTCGGTAGGTGGTGATGGTGGCGTTGATCAGCGCTTGGAATGTGGTCAGCTGTTGGCTTGCGGTACCGCCAGGGCGCCGTCAATGTCGGGTCGGGTGAGGTAGGCGTCGATGTTGGCGTCGGTCACGCTGCCGCCGTAGAGCAGTGTTGTGCCGGCCGCGAGGTCTGCCCCGAGCTCGCCGGTGATGACGGAGCGGATGAAGCCCTGCCGGTCGGCTGCTTCCAGCGGTGTGCATTCCTGAGCGTTTTCGCTGGTGCTGATCGCCCAGGCCGGTTCGTGCGCGATCAGGAACGGGCCGTGGGTTGGTTGGTAGAGCCTGAGCAGCACCTCGAGCTGGGACCGAACGGCGCCCTCTGGCCTGCCGGCGCGGTGTTCCTCGAGGCTGTCCCCGAGGCACAGGATCGGCGCGAGCCGGTGTGCGAAAGCCGTGCGGAGCTTCCGCGCGATCATGTCGTTCGTCTCGGCCAGGTAGCGGCGCCGCTCGGAGTGGCCGATGATCACGTATCGACAGCCGAGGTCGGTCAGA